>JAQVYH010000021.1 GCA_029004515.1 Eubacteriales bacterium
AACCTACACATTTCACTGATGGAATATTTACTTTTGTGTCGGTAAATTACCATATATTTTACGCTTGTTCTCACTTCCTTTCGGTGAGCGAGAGAAAATCCCGCATCAGTTCGTTTTCCATTTCCAACGACTTGATTTTTGCTTCCTTTCGAGCAAGAATATATCTCAGTTCGGCAACATTGTCTTGTTCTGACACAACATAATCTTTTGGTGGTCTGCCTTTGCGTTTTAGCCCTTCACCGGAAGATGCTTTTCGCTGGTTTCGGTTGTGTCGTTTGAAAAAGTCATGCATCTTCTCGTATGAAAAACCCAACTTTTCTGCAATTTGTCGTTGACTTAACCCTTGTTCCCTAAGTTCGAATATTTCCTTTTCGTACATTTTGATATGTCTATACTCTCTAGGCATACAAAAGCCCCCTTTACAGTAGTTATTTTATTCTACCATAAAGGGGGTGTTTTTTCTATTGTCCGTTTTTACTGGACTTGTTCACAGTGCTTGCGAGGTTTTATAATAGAAAATTCTTATCTTTTGTGGCAATAATTTTTCCAGAGCATTCACAAATTAGAGAGCTTATACTATCCCTCAATATATAGTGTTATCGGTACGCATTTCAATGAAAAATTTTGTTGACTTTTTCCTTATTTTGGGGTATGCTACAATTGAAATTGTTTGCATTTTTAGATAGTTTGAATAGAATTGTGAAACGGTTCAATATGAAAAGGAAAGAGGATGATTACAGTGAAAAAGAGGATATGCGCTATTTTATTAATCTCACTATTGATGCTCAATGCTTTTGGGGGATTTACGGTTGCTCAGGCGGCTTCATTTTCGGAGTTTAAAACAGTAGTTGCCGATTTGAGAGTTACCGGTTCTTCCGTGGCACGAGACGTTGCTATTACAGGCGGCGGCAGGTACGCACTTGTCTTGCTGTCGGGCACCCCATCTACCGTTGCAAAAATTGACCTTTTGACAAAAGAGGTGGTAGAAACAAAAGCTATCGGGCTAGACGGTGTCAAGGGAATTGAAGTTGACGAGGCACAGAATGTTTATTTTGTATCAAGCGTCACCGGAATCAATGAAGGTAATGAAAAGACGCAAAGTATTTATGTGTACAGCTTAAACACCATGGAGCAGGTCGGTGTTGTTAACTACAAGACTCCTATTAATAAAGATCAAACCACTAATAAATATAAAACCTCGGATTTATATAATATTTCTTTAAAGAAGTTGGGCGGTAAGACCTATCTGTATGCCGTTCATCAGGGAACGGGTTACCATGCGCAATATCCCCAGTATTTTTATGATGATGTTATCTGCCGTATTGATGTGACCGACTATAATAGCCCGGTGATGGATACAAGCTTTGGCAGTGATGGTTATTTGTATCTGGAGGAAATTATTACAGACGGAGACCCTGCGAAGTTATTTGATGTGACTGTTATGGATGATGGTCGTATGATTGTAGCGCGACATAGCGACAATAACAATAAAATCAGCCTGTTCTTAATAGATGCGGACGGCACTGTTATCAATTCGAAATTTATCAAGAATGCAAAGTATGTTGAGCTTGCAAGCGATTATGCAATTGTTTCTTTAACAGGAGGAAAATCCATTACCGCTATAGATCCAGAAACATTAGAGCCAGTCAGCGACGTACTTCCTGCATCGATTTCTTCTTTGTCGTACGCAGGTGCAGCCTACGATGCTAAAAACGACATTCTGTATATTGCTACAGATAGCAGCAACTCCTTGCTTGCAACTGGCGATTACACAGAGCAAGAAGATGAAGAGGAACAGCCATCCCTAGAACCAGGCAATCAAGGGATTAAGGGATATTTCCCATATGCATATTTCTATGGATATAGTACAGGCGAGGCAGGACCGAATGATAATATCAAACGTGAAGAAGCTTCTGCGCTTTTGTATAGAATTTTGAAGCAACAGAAACAAACCGACAATTTTACGGCTGGTGAAGCAACATATGCGGATATCCGTAATTCTCATTGGGCGTTTCAGGCGGTAGAGTATATGCACTCGGTTGGTGTTTTTGAGGCGACGGAGAATTTCTTCCCATCTCGTCCCATTTCACGTGCTGAGATTGCAAAAATGATTGCTCTGTCACTGGGATATGGCACGGACAACAGCAAAAAGGTATCCTTTACTGATTTAACAATCGATAATCCATATTTTGTCTATGTTAAGGCGATGGCGGATAATAATATCTTTATCGGAAACGGCAATTCTACTGTTAATCCTAACGGTATGATGACGAGGGCAGAGTTCGTGACTACCATCAACAGGTTGATTAAAAGGGATACCGAAAACTTCGATATTAGCAATACCACAGTTCTGTTTCCAGACATAACTCCATCACATTGGGCTTATGATGCTTTGATACTTGCCACAAACGGTTTCTCCGGTGATGTGGACGACGAGACAGGCAAATATACGATTGATGCAGAAAAAAGACCACCGCGCGAAACAATTGATTTTAATTAAGGGTTTCCAATAATTATAAGAAGATATCAAGACAAGACCACCGGCTTTTTGAACTGCACCAGTTTATGCAGACAGTACAAAAAGAACACCCTATGGTACAATATTAAATTTTAAGCAACATACTGACTTCGTTGTTCTAACGGAGTCAGTTTTGTTTTTAGCTGTATTCTTTCATTGTTGTAAAAGTGTATGTATTGACGCATAATATTGATATTGAGCGTCAATTGTACTCCGTATACTTATAATAATGCTTGACAATAATGAATGTTTGCGACTCTATATAATCCGCAGTGTCCAGTTCTAAAAAGTTTCATAATCGCATAAAAAGATGATATGAAATTTTGCAAATCATATTGACAAATTTTGATTTGATGCATATAATAATAACATATTGAATATTTTTGATATGAGGTGATGAATTGGCTACTGTACATGAGGGAAATGCAAAGATATTTAAGGCGTTTTGCGATGAAAAGCGTCTGCGAATACTTGAACTATTGCGAGGCGGAGAAAAATGCGCCTGCGTTTTGCTGGAACAACTGGACTTGGGCCAGTCGGGGCTATCCTACCACATGAAGATTCTGGTTGAATCGGGTGTTGTGGAAAGCCGTCAGGAAGGCAAATGGACGCACTACAAAATCAGTGAAAAGGGCAGTTCTTATGCTGGTACCCTGCTCAAGGAGCTGACAACCCCTGGATTGGTTACAGAAGAAAAAAATTGCTGCAAATAATAAGCCATCTGACGATGGCTTTAAAACAGCAGAACACATCAAAATTATTTGATATTATATCTCTTTTGAAAGGGAGGCTTATTTTCTATGCAACTATTAAAAGCAATTTGGGATTTTTTCCAGAATCAAATACTTGGCATGAAATGGCTAAACGAATTAATTGGCGGCGGTCTTTCAGCCGTAGGTCTTGACATCTCGAATCGCTGGATTGGGAGCATTCAATTTTTTGTTTATGACGTTATAAAAATTGTTGTTTTATTATGCTTACTGATATTTATTATCAGTTACATTCAGAGCTATTTTCCACCGGAGCGCAGCAAGAAGATATTAGGGCGTTTTCATGACATCGGGGCAAATTCAGCCGCCGCACTGCTCGGCACTGTGACGCCATTTTGTTCATGTTCTTCAATACCGCTCTTTATAGGTTTTACATCTGCAGGCCTACCTTTGGGAGTAACCTTTTCGTTCCTTATTTCTTCGCCGATGGTAGACCTTGGCTCTCTTGTCCTTTTGATGAGTATCTTTGGCGCCAAGGTTGCTATTTTATACGTTATATTTGGGTTAATAATAGCTGTGGTTGGCGGTACCATTATAGAGAAAATGCATATGGAAAAGCATGTGGAAAGCTTTATCTTATCAGCTGGTAGTGTTGATATTGAATCACCGGATCTGACGAGAAAAGACCGAGTGGAATATGCGAAGGAACAAACGCTATCTACATTTAAAAAGGTTTTCCCCTATATCCTGATTGGCGTAGGAATAGGAGCAATCATTCATAACTGGATTCCTCAGTCATGGGTAGTATCCCTGCTTGGAAGCAAAAACCCCTTCGGCGTTATCTTAGCGACGCTGATAGGAGTACCAATGTATGCCGATATCTTTGGCACGATTCCGATTGCTGAAGCGCTGCTCTCCAAGGGTGCCCAGTTGGGTACGGTATTGTCTTTTATGATGGGCGTTACCACCCTTTCTTTGCCATCCATGATCATGCTCCGTAAGGCAGTTAAGCAAAAGCTTTTGGCGCTGTTCATTGCTATATGTACAGTTGGAATTATAATTGTTGGGTATTTATTTAACGCGTTACAAACGCTGATAGTATAGGAGGCACGAAAATTATGGCAAAGAACTGGTATCCTGTTATAGACTACCTTACTTGTATCGAATGCGGTGCCTGTGTATCAAAGTGTCCCCACAATGTGTATGACAAAGCGAAAGCTCCTTCTCCAGTCGTCAGAAGACCTGAAGATTGTATCGACCATTGTCACGGGTGCGGCAACCGCTGCCCTGTTGGCGCAATAACCTATGTAGGTGACGATACCGGTTGGACGCCTCCGAACGGAAATCAAGAACCCGAAGAAGCTTGTTGTTACTGTGGATGTGAGTCGGCTTCAGAAAAGAAGATTGTTGTTGAGTATCTCTATCTTGACTTGCAAAGCTGTGATCGCTGTATCGGAACAGACAATGTACTTGATGAAGTTATGATAACGCTTACCCCTGCCTTGCAGATAGCAGGATATGAGGTAGAGTATAAAAAGATTAAGATGGAAACAGCGGAACTAGCAGAGCAGTATCGATTTCTTTCCTCGCCAACGATTCGTGTGAATGGTCAGGATATTTGTCAATCGGTTACAGAGAACAGTTGCGACTGCTGTAGCGATATCAGCGGAACCGATGTTGACTGCCGTGTGTTTGAATATAATGGTGAAAGTTTCGAGGTGCCACCAAAAGAAATGCTTGCTGATGCAATTCTTCGTACTGTCTTTTCTTTTTATGAAGAAGCGTGCTGTTGTAACAGTGAGTATGAGCTTCCTGATAATTTGAAGTTATTTTTTGAGGGCAAGAAAAACAAATCATCCTGTAGCTGCCAAGGTAGTTGCTGCTGAATAACATTATTTTTTTAAAAGGAGATTATTTATATGGCGCTATTTAGTATTGGAAAGAAAAACAGAAATGAAAAAACAACCTCATGCTGCTGTGGCGGTAATTGTGATGCGGAGAGTATGGCAAAAGCGGAAAGCGCAAAAACAGAGGGCGCAAGTGTAAAGGTTTTGGGCAGCGGCTGTGCAAAATGCAATCAGCTTGAAGCTGCGACAAAAGCAGCATTAGAGCAACTTGGGATGGATACGACGATTGATCATGTGACGGATTTTTCGCAGATTGCAGCTTATGGAGTCATGACGACGCCCGCCCTCGTGATTGACGGAAAAGTAGTATCTTACGGAAAGGTACTCAAAACGGACGAAGTTGTGAAAATTCTGAAAAAAGTCAGATAGAATTAGGAGGTTTTCATATGGAGAAAAGCGAAAATACGGGAATTGGTTTTTTTGAAAAATACCTGACAATATGGGTTGCCCTTTGTATGGTTGTTGGTGTACTGGTGGGCAAATTTCTTCCTGAAGTCCCTGCATTTCTTGGTCGCTTCGAGTATGCTAATGTATCCATTCCAATTGCCATACTAATCTGGCTTATGATTTATCCCATGATGCTTAAGGTTGATTTCCAAAGTATAAAGAATGTGGGTAAAAACCCAAAAGGGTTATTTGTAACATGGGTGACAAACTGGCTGATAAAGCCGTTTACTATGTTTGGCATCTCTTGGCTATTTTTCTTTGTGATTTTCAAAACCCTTATCCCTGCAGAGCTTGCGAAGGACTATCTTGCAGGTGCTATACTTCTTGGTGCTGCCCCCTGTACAGCAATGGTATTCGTTTGGAGTCATCTGACAAAGGGCAACGCAGCATATACAGTGGTACAGGTTGCAACCAATGACTTAATTATTCTTATTGCTTTTACTCCGATTATCGCGTTTTTACTTGGGGTAGGCGGCGTATCTATTCCGTGGGACACACTGATTCTATCGGTAGTTTTGTTTGTTGTAATTCCTCTTGCAGGCGGGGTGCTAACCCGGAACTATGTTACCAAGAAGCATGGTCTCAAATATTTTCAGAACGGCTTCATTCCAAAATTCGGAAATGTCACTATCATTGGTCTTCTTTTAACCTTGATTATTATTTTTTCATTCCAGGGGAATGTAATTCTGGATAACCCATTGCACATAATTCTGATCGCAATACCTCTGATAATACAGACATTCCTTATTTTCTTCATCGCCTATCTTGCAAGCAAGGTATTAAAGCTGCCACATGATATTGCTGCACCGGCCGGTATGATCGGTGCGTCTAATTTCTTTGAACTTTCTGTCGCAGTTGCAATTTCTCTTTTTGGCACACAAAGCCCTGCCGCGCTTGCTACCATAGTCGGTGTTCTAACTGAAGTGCCGGTTATGCTTATACTAGTAAAAATCGCAAATAACACGAAGGGGTGGTTTAAAAATGAGTAAACCAAAGGTAGCATTTATCTGTGTCCACAACTCATGCCGAAGCCAAATTGCCGAAGCGCTTGGAAAGCGCCTTGCATCAGATGTGTTTGAGAGCTATTCTGCTGGAACGGAGCTAAAAGACCACATTAATCCAGATGCGGTTCGCCTTATGAAAATGCTATACGGGATTGATATGGAGGCAACTCAGAGGCCAAAATTGCTTGAGGAACTACCCAAAATAGATGTGGTCGTTACAATGGGCTGCAATGTCGAATGTCCATATCTGCCTTGCAAACGTCGTGAGGATTGGGGTTTAGATGATCCGACCGGGAAGCCCGATGATGAATTTATAAAAGTAATTAAGATGATAGAAAGAAAGATTCAAGAATTATGTATCGTTTTATAATCAATAGGCGATTAATTGAACACCTATGTAGTATAGGGAAATGCTCTGAATAGAAATCCGATAGTCAATACACTACATTTTTTTATATATTGATTTGCAATCCAATCTAATTTGTGGCAAATTTGTGGCAAATTGATGATTTTAGCAAAAAACAAACCCCGAAAACGCAGTGTTTTCGGGGGTTTGTAATAGATAAAATTATTATCTATTTGATAGTTCCTCACCTTGAATATAAAGGGTTTTCAGGTGCTTTGTGTCTTACTTGTGTTTTACGCACATTATCGCATATCCATTTTTAAAGAACTGACATTTTGCCAAAATTTCATTAATTTTGATTATATAATTCATCATATAGCTTTTGTAATTTCAAACCGTCTTCATTCAAGTCATAATATTCATTAAAACCAAATTCTGTTATTTTATCATCTAATTCCAAAAGTAAAGTGTCAATGTCATCACTTGGGTTTTCGATATATTCAAGTAATAGCCTTTTCTGCTCGTCTTTGATGTTTATCATAATATTATACCTTCTTTATTAAAAGATTCATATTGGTCTTTCCACAAACTTCAATTCATCAGGGGTGTAATACTCAAAAATGCTTGATTCTATTGTTTCACCAGTCTCATCATAAAATTCAACACTATAAACATTATCGGATTTCACATAATCAATGACAGTTCCTCTTGTTCCTTGTTTCAATCCCAAGTCTTCCCTATCATGAATCAATTCTACAATATCGTATAATTCAAACATTTAATTTCCTTCTCCTAATATCACAGTATATTTATATTGATTTTTTCACCCACTTGTATATTTACACAAACGAAGAAAAAGAAAACCCCTGAAAACACTGGGTTTTCAAGGGTTTGCAATAGATAATAATTATCTCTTTGAGAACTGTGGAGCACGACGAGCGCCCTTGAGTCCGTATTTCTTTCTTTCCTTCATTCTTGAATCTCTTGTGAGGAAACCAGCCTTCTTAAGAGCTGCTCTGTTTGTTTCATCAACTTCAAGAAGTGCACGTGCGATACCAAGTCTTATAGCACCAGCCTGACCTGTAACACCGCCGCCTGTAACTGTGCAAACTACATCGTAGTTGCCAATAACGCCGATTTCAGCAAATGGCTGTCTAACGATAGCCTTGAGTGTTTCGAGACCAAAGTAATCGTTGATATCTCTTTTGTTAATTGTGATATTGCCTGTACCGGGCATAATGCGTACACGAGCAACAGAAGATTTTCTTCTGCCTGTGCCGTAATATGTTGTAATAGCCATAGTTAATTACCCCTCCCTATAATATTTCTCTAGTCCACATTTCAGGCTTCTGAGCTTCATTGTTGTGCTTGTCGTCAGCGTAAACACGGAGCTTCTTGAGAGATTCTCTGCCTAATGTGTTGTGTGGAAGCATTCCGCCAACTGCAAGCATAAATGCTTTTTCGGGACGGTTTTCAATCAAATCACTGTACTTAACTCTCTTAAGGCCACCGATCCAACCTGTGTGGCGGATGTATTCTTTCTGTTCTGCCTTATTACCTGTGAGTACTGTCTGTTTTGCATTGATGATAATAACATAATCGCCACAATCTACATGTGGTGTAAATTCAGGCTTATGCTTACCTCTGAGAATTGAAGCAGCGGCAGCGGCAACACGGCCAAATGGCTTGCCTGCAGCATCAATGATGTACCACTTTTTTTCGAGCTGGCCTGTTTTTGCCATAAACGAATTTGAACTCATTGTATATTTCCTCCTTACAAATGTTCACATCTTTACATATTTAAACTATTTTATTATTTAAGACGCTTGTTCATTATAATACCATAAAAAACATTTGTCAAGTACTTTTTCAAATATTTCTCAACTTTTTTGATTACCTCGTTTTTTTGGCGTTTTCCTCTCTTTTGCTCCAATCTCAATTCACTATTGCAACTAGGTGTATTCTAATGTATAATGGTGATATATTGTACAAATATGGGGATTTCCCCCAATATATTGGTGTAGAAAGATGGTTTTATATGAAAAGAATTACAAGTGCTATGCGAAGAGCAATAGCGGATTTTAATATGATAGAAAAAGGTGAAACAATCGCAGTTGGTGTCTCCGGAGGGAAAGACAGCCTGACACTTCTTGCTGCCCTTGCACAGCTTAGGCATTTTAGCGGAATGGATTTTCAGGTTAAGGGTCTTATGCTTGAAATGGGCTTTGACAACTGTCCTACAGACGAGATTGCTGAGTTTTGCAGAAAGCTTGATGTAGAGTTTGTTACTCACAAAACTGAAATCGCAAAGATTGTCTTTGATATACGAAAGGAGAGCAATCCATGCTCCCTATGCGCCAAGATGCGCCGTGGCGCACTCAATCAGCTCGCAAAGGATAATGGTTGCAGTAAGATTGCTTTGGGACATCATCTTGACGATGTTATCGAAACATTCTTTTTATCTTGCTTTTACGAGGGGCGTCTAAGTTGTTTTGACCCTGTAACATATCTTGACAGAATGGATGTTACACTTCTGCGCCCTATGATATATGTGACAGAGGGTGAAATTATTGGTTATGCAAAAAGAGCAAATCTTCCTATTATGCATAATCCTTGCCCTGCTGATGGGAATACTAAGAGAGAGTTTATTAAACAACACATCAAAAAACTTGAAAAAGAAGTCCCTGATGTAAAACAGCATGTCTTTGGTGCTGTAAAGAGAGGGATTTGGCTAAAAGAAAGTGAGGAGAACTGATATGAAGGTAAAAAAGGCGATTATTCCAGCCGCAGGACTTGGTACAAGATTTCTCCCTGCAACAAAAGCACAGCCTAAAGAAATGCTCCCCATCGTGGACAAGCCAACCATCCAATATATAATAGAAGAGGCAGTTGCCTCTGGTATTGAGGACATAATTATCGTAACTGGTCGCTCCAAGAGAGCTATAGAGGATCATTTTGACAAATCCCTCGAGCTTGAAGCGGCACTTGTAAAGTCAGGCAAAGAGGATGTACTTGAGGAGATTCAGGGTATATCTGAAATGGCGAATATTTATTATATCCGCCAGAAGGAGGCAAGGGGTCTGGGTCATGCCATTTCTTGCGCAAGAACATTCATTGGCAATGAGCCGTTTGCAGTCCTTTTGGGTGATGATATCGTATATAACGAAGAAACCCCCTGTCTTAAGCAGCTTCTTGATGTTTTTGCTGAGTATCAGACATCGATTTTAGGGGTGCAGACAGTGCCTATGGAGGATACCTGTAAATATGGTATCGTTGAGGGTAGGCAGATAGATGATAGGGTTTATAAAGTAGGCGGTCTTGTGGAAAAACCTGCTCTTGGTACAACAAATAGCAATGTTGCAATCCTTGGCAGATATATTATTACTCCGCAGATTTTTGATTTGTTAGAAACTGCACAGCCAGGAAGCGGTGGCGAGATTCAGCTTACCGACGCTCTTCAGCGATTAGGTGATATTCAGCCAATCTATGCCTATAACTTTGAAGGTAAAAGATATGATGTGGGTGATAAGCTTGGCTTCTTATCTGCTACAGTTGAGTATGCCCTCAGAAAAGATGAATTAAGGGATCAATTTATCCAGTATCTTAAAGGATTGGACCTATAAAAAGGTGACAAAAACATGAAGAGCTTTGTAATTAATAAAAATGATGCAGGTCGCAGAGCAGACCAGTTTGTATCAAGAGTGTGTAAGAATATGCCCAAATCCCTTATTCAGAAGAGCTTTCGTAAGGGACGAATCAAGGTTAATGGGAAAAAGATAGCCTATGATTATCGTTTGGCTGTAGGTGACGAGGCACAGCTATATATTAATGATGAATTCTTTGGAGAGGTATCCCAAGAAGTCGCTGTCCAAAAGGTTAAACCACAGCTTGATATTATATATGAAGATGAAAACATAATAATAGTTGATAAGCCGGCAGGCATGATTGTACATTCAGATGAGGGTGAGAGTGTAAATACCCTTATAAATCATATTATTTCGTATTTAATAGGCAAGGGGGAATATGACCCTAACGGTGGGGCGGATACATTTGTACCTGCACTTTGCCACAGAATTGACCGTAATACCTGTGGCCTTGTAGTTGCAGCTAAAAATGCCGAGAGCCTTCGTGTTATGAACGATATAATTAAGCATCGAATGATTCGTAAGATTTATCGTTGTTGCCTTGTGGGTGTGCCACAACAGAAAAAGGCAGTGTGTGAGGCGTACTTAAAGCGTGACCTTGACAAGAAGAGAGTATATGTAACAAAAGAAAAGCAAAAGGATGCTCTTCCTATTAAGACTGGTTATCATATCATTTCCTCCAAGGATGGACTTTCTCTTGCGGAGGTTGAGCTGTTTACAGGAAGAACCCATCAGATAAGAGCACATATGGCTTTCCTTGGATATCCCTTGGCAGGTGATGGTAAATATGGCACAAATGCAGTAAATAAAAGTCTTGGGCTTAGTCATCAGGAGCTTTGTGCATATATGATTCAATTTAAGGATGGTTTTGAACAAACTGCTTTAGGATACTTATGCGGTAAGTGCTTTATAAGTAAAAAAGAGTTAGTTACCTTTAAACAGACAAATTTGAAAGGCGTGTAATTATGGGAAAATGCCCGATATATAAAAAATGTAATGGTTGTCAGCTTATGAATATGGAGGATTACAACGAGCAGCTTAAATGGAAGCAAAAGCAGGTTGCCCGTCTGTTTGAAGGTGTATGTGGTGTAAGACACATTGTTGGAGCGGAAGATCCATTTCATTATAGAAACAAAGCGCAGCCTGTGTTTCGTATGACACGTGATGGTAAGACAGTAAGCGGTATATATCAGTCGGCTAACAATGGTGTCGCGGCTATTGATAGTTGTCTCCTTGAAAACAAGCGTGCAAATGAAATTACAGTTGAAGTGCGTAAGCTTATGAAAAGCTTTAAACTTCTTCCCGCTGATGGTAAGGGAAGCAAAGGGTTCCTCAGAAGTCTTCTGATCAGGACAGGAGCAAAAAGTGGTGAAATTATGGTTGTTTTTGTTACCGAGGGACCTATCTTCCCATCAAAGAATAATTTCGTTAAGGCTCTTATTAAGCAGTGCCCTGATATTACAACAGTTATCCATAGTATTAATAGTTCCGAAAACTTCCTTACTGTGGGAAATAGACAGACAGTACTATATGGGTCTGGTAAGATTAAGGATACTTTGTGTGGTTGCACTTTTTCAATCTCGCCATCATCTTTCTATCAGATTAATCCTGCCCAGACTGAGCGTCTTTATAATATTGCAATGGAATTTGCACATCTTACTGGTGAAGAGCGAGTTATTGACGCATATTGTGGCACAGGAACTATCGGCATTATTGCATCAAAAAAAGCAGGCGTTGTTATCGGTGTTGAGAGTAACAAAGCGGCAGTTAATGATGCTAGGGAGAATGCAAAGCTTAATAAATGTAGAAATATGAGCTTCGCCTGCGAAGATGCAGGGAAGTTTATGAGGGATTTAGCAGAAAATGATATGTCTGCTGATGTGGTGTTTGCCGACCCTCCTCGTAATGGTTGTTCACAGGAATTTCTTGATTCTGTGGCAATACTTAAACCTCAAAAATTAGTCTATATTTCATGCAATCCCGAAACACAGGTTCGTGATATCAAATATCTTATGCAAAAAGGTTATAAACCAACAATTGTTCAACCTGTAGATATGTTCCCACACACAAAGCATGTGGAGTCGGTTTGTTTGATGTCAAGGGTAGATAAGTAGGTGTGAAAAGGGCTTGAAATAAAGGCTTTCCGGGGTTTCGTCGTGAAATTCTGATGAGCAATAATCGTGAAAATATCTGTTCGTGGAAACAAGTACAAAGGCATGATTTTGAACGTGACTGAGCGATTTAGATGTTGGTACTTAGCGAGTAGTCGATATAGATAACATGGGCTTGCAGTGGTCGATTTAGATGTTTATTGGCTTTTGCCGGGATATGTGTGGTCAGGATAGATTTTAGGCTATAGAATTGATGTAAAAGATAATTCGCGAAATTTACATGCGCTTATATGAAGGTTGTACCAGATAAAATACTGAAAGGGGAGCGAAAATATGAAAGATGACAAATTGAAAATTGAGCAACGCTTGCAGAACATGAAGAGGTTCTACATCAAGGTAGGTGAAATGATTGACAAATTACCAGATGCAATTCCTGAAAAGACAAGGGTAATGCTCAAGGATTCAATTCTTGGTGACAAGGACCTAAAGGCATTGATGGAAGGTGTAGATGCTAATAGACCTCCAAGAATTTTCTTGATTGGGAGAACCGGAGTAGGGAAAAGCAGTTTGATTAATGCTTTATGTGAAGCGTATGTCGCGAATGTAAGTGATATTAAAAGCTGTACAGAAAGTGCCCAAAAATATGAGTGTAAAGATAATGACAGAGTTTTAATGGAAATCCTTGACACTAGAGGGATTGCTGAATCTGAAAGCATAGATGATGCAGTTTCTGCTGAAGAAATGCTTATTAATCAAATCAATGAGTTTTCACCAGATGTAGCAATCATGATGTTAAATTGCACTCATCGTGATGATGTGAATTCAGATGTTGAATTTCTTAAAAAGCTTTCAAAAACATATGCAGATATTAATAAAATGAGACTCCCAATTGTAGTAGTGGTAAATAAGTGCGACGAAATGGCACCAACACGCTTTAAAAATCCAGCAGAATATCCTGAGAATAAGATTAGTAAGATAAACGAAGTTGTTCAATACTACAAAGGTATAATTGTGAAGAATGGTTTAAAGATAGACAATATCGTTGCTGTTTCTTCATTGATAGACTGGCAGACACCCGACGGAATGGAAGTTGGTGTTGAGAGCATAGAGAACCTTCCTAAATACGATATTGATAATTTGAAAATAGCCTTTGATGGCAGATATAGAATCGAGGAATTGCTTGATATATTGGAAGAAGCCATCCTTGATTCCGAGGCGCGGATGGGATTGAGGCTGGCTTCACGTCTTAATGAGGTAGTTGATAGATTGGCAAGACATCTAAATAAAATATTTTCAGGAATATCCGCAACGGTTGCACTGACACCTATTCCTGTATCTGATATTTATGTTCTGCTTATCATTCAAGCTGTGTTGGTATCTTTAATTGCATCATTGAGCGGAAGAGACATTTCGCTTGAAGCAGCTAAAGAGTTTATTCTTAGTATGGGTGGCATAGCTGTGGCAGGTTATGTATTTAGACTTGCGGCACAGCAAGGATCTAAACTCTTAAATGCAGTATGGCCGGGAGCTGGATCGGCTGTAAGCTCTGGAATAGCTGCAATTGGAACTTCAGCAATTGGTAATGCAGCAATCTCCTATTACATTGATGGCAAGACAATTGAGGAGGCAATAAAGAAATTTGAGAAATCAAAGAAAGAAAATACTGACTCATTGTAAAATCAAATTGAACCAATAAAAAATCCATAGTGACCTTTTCTGTTGTAAAATAGTTTTGCGACAAAATATTTTATGCAGAAAGGTGATCACCATGGAATATACACAGTTTACACCAAATCCGCGAAAGAATAAACACCTTACTTTGACTGAGCGAGTAAAAATTGAGCTGATGCTGAAGGACGGTAAAACACCCTATGCCATCGCCAAGGACTTGGAACGCCCTATCAACACGATTTTAAACGAGATCAGGCGTGGTACGGTGGATGAGATTAAAGCCGGTAAACCACTCAGGCTCTATACATGAATTTTTGGAAGAGGTTAAAAATAAATATTCCCCCCAAGTGATTAATGCTAATCAACTAGATATTTTTAATTAATATGGCGTTAGCATAATACAAAAACACGATCAAGCATCTTTGTTTGACTTAAAGAATTGCTGACATGTTCCTTAAGACATTCAAATACTCTGGACTTGTTCTCACAGACAGACATGGGTAAGAAATTATGTAAAAGTTTTAAATTCAAATAGATTGCATTATAAATTTGAGAGGCGTATATGAGGATTGAAGAATACAAAGAATCAGATGAGAAAGACTTGCTCTATGTTTGGGAAGAATAAGCAAAAATAGCGCATAAATTTATAAACGAAGAGTTACAGAAAACAGATATCTTGCACGTCTGGAATGAATATTCCAACAAGGTGAACACCTATGTAGCTAAGGAGAGGATACCTTATGTGGATTCCTTTCGATGTATGGAAATGATATAGCAGGTATTTTTGTCGCACCCAAGTGGCAAAGAAAACAAATAGGGAAATCGCTAATTGAATATGCAAAAAAGATAGAGAGCGACTAAGCGTTGAAGTGTTCTTAAAAAATGCGAATGCAATTCGTTTCTACGAAAAAATGGGATTTAGAAAAATTTCGGAATATATTCATCCAGACTTCAATGAGATTCTTTGGGTCATGAAAATGGATAATTGTTCTACAGAGGGGTCTAATATGGATAAAAATATTAATGCAGATTTGAACAATGGTGAGATACTTAGTAAAATCAGTGATGTTATGCGAATTGTCGACCCTATTCAAAAAAGAACTATTGAGTATAAAAATAAAGACATTCCTATTAACGAAATCCACTGTTTTGAATTTTTGAGCAAAAATGAAATATGTGATAATTGTATATCTATGAGAGCATATAACGACAACACAGAATACGTAAAAATCGAGTATAACAAGGAAAAAGCTTACTTAATATCTGCAGTTCCTTATATATTGGATAACCGAAAAGTTGTAGTAGAGATTATAAAAGATATTACTCATAGTTTTCTTTTCGATTCGTTTGGTGGTAAAGATAATGAATTGACTGGTATCCATGCACTTATTGATGGTATGAATAAACTTGCATTCAGCGATCCCCTGACAGGTCTGTATAATCGCCGATATATTATTGAAAGGCTACCTGTTGATGTGTTAGACGCTACACTTTTATCAAAAGAATTATCTATTATTATGGTGGACATTGATTATTTCAAATATATTAACGATAATTATGGTCACCTTGCAGGTGATCAGGTGCTAAAAAATGTTTCCGTTATATTATCCGGGTGTATTAAAAGAGAAGGTGGCTGGGTTGCAAGATATGGAGGAGATGAGTTTCTAATTTGCTTGCCTGGAGCCGATCTTGATGCTGCCAAATTAATAGCCGAAAGTATGCGAAATTTGATTGAAAAATCCGCAATTGAACATGACGGCGGCAAGTTTAACATAACCTCAAGTTTTGGTGTTCATGACTTAAAGTCATCAGGAAGCGAGAACATTGATGAATTTCTAAAGCACGCTGATAATAAGCTGTATTTAGCAAAAAACAATGGTCGCAATAGAATTGAATATTAAGAAGTTCGACTTAATTATATAATGGCTTTTAATGAATTAATTGTATTAAGAAACTTTTTCAGATTTCAACGCAAGGATTCCATTAAGAGTGTCAGGGAACGTAGGGTGACCAACATACCTGATAAATATGTTTGTTTGCCAAGTTGTAAATTATAAAGATAAATTAAAGTTTATCAGGAGATTGGACAGTACGACAAATTTGAATTGTAGATTAATAATATTTTGCACAAGGAAGGGTGAACTGCTTTGAACGATGGTAAATCAAAAAAAGAACTAATAACGCAATATAAAGAACGTGAAATCGTAGGCGGGGTTTACATTATAAAGAATACGCTTAATAACAAAATACTTCTAAAAGCCGGCACGAATTTGCAAGGAAGCAAGAACCGATTTGAATTTTCACAAAAAACAGGTTCATGCATTGATATGAAGCTGCAAGGTGATTGGAATAAGCAAGGCGGCAAACAATTTGTTTTTGAAGTGCTGGAGGAGCTAAAAAAGGGTGAAACACAGACGGCAGAAGAATTTAAAACCGACATTAGCGCCTTAAAGGAAATGTGGCTTGATAAATTATCTGATAGAGATCTGTATTAGGCTATAAAACATAACCCACCAATGACTGTAATTTATTTATTTTATATGACATACAAGGAGAAAGCTATATGAACGACACATTAAAAACTATATCAGAAAGGTTTTCATGCCGAAACTTTACTGACCAAGTGCCAGAAAAGAAATACCTTGAAGCAATAGCTCAGGCGGCTATCCAGGCACCAAGCGGTATGAATCGGCAATGTTGGCATGTAATAGTCGTTAATAATAGAGATTTAATTTCTGAAATGGACAAAGAGGGAATTAACATTTTATCTCTTATGGAAGATAGGTCTATGTATGAGAGAATTATGAAACGGGGTGGCAATTTGTTTTATAATGCCCCGTGTATGATTTTGATTGCGCTAAAAGAAGCATATCCTAAGGGCGCAGAGTTGATAGATTGCGGAATATTGGCACAAAATATTTCTTTGGCGGCAACATCTTTGGGGATTGCAAATCTACATTGTGGGTTCGTTGGATTAGCTTTTGCAGGAAACAGAGCCAATGAATTTAAAGAAAAATTAAAATTCCCGGATGAATATGAATGCGGTATGGGCGTTTTGTTGGGATATACCGAAAATGCTATGCCTCCGCATGTGCCAAACCAAAATAAGATAACCTATATTGAATGATACATTGTTTATTCACTTGCGCAGTCGTCTGCTTAATAAGCATTATATTAAGCAGACGAATTCCCTTTTATAGATTGTCTGGATGTTATAATGCGTTATTTTGAATTTTTTGTCATATATAAGGCGATTTGTTGCCTTTTTAATAACAATATGCTTGATGTAAAAAAGATTCAATTATTTTCGAATATGCAAGTTTGTAGTATAGTCAAATAATGAGCTTGCAAAGAAAACCTTAATAAATCAGTGTTATAATAATAGGATTGACTTGGTGTTTGTACTACGCCTACATGGCTCAGAAAGGAGTCTATAAATATGGACAAAATTCGAATTAATCTTTATGATATATTGGCATGCATTTCCAGTGCCCAAGAACTTGTATCACTAAAACTTTCAAATCACCATCAACAGGTTGCATACCTTGCGTATCGCTTGTCCGAGCATATCAACCTTACAACTGATCATCATAAGGACATTTTTTTGGCCGGATTAATTCATGATATGGGTGCAATTTCAAGCAAAGAAATGCTTGAACTAATAGAAACGGAGCCTGTAACGGTAAACCATCATGCCCTTAGGGGATCAAAATTATTTGAAGGGTTTAAACCTTTACATAACGCCGCGGGCATTATAAAGTTTCACCATCTTCCGTGGGATAATGGAAAAGGAAGCAAATATATGGGAGAAGAAGTCCCTCTTGCAAGTCATATTATCCACTTGGCAGATCGCGTATGTACTTTGTTTCGCTCTGACCGAAATATACTTACTCAGATTCCGGATATTCTGTCAACAATCCGCGAACAATCCAACACCGTGTTTAATCCAGACATTGTCGAAGCCCTGTTTAAGCTAAGTACAAAAGAATATATATGGCTTGATCTGACTTCACAGTTTCCGACAAAAATGATCTCCGACGCTCGGATTTCCAATGTTTTCACTGCAGAAATCGATGATATTGTTGACCTTGCATTGGTATTTTCACGGATTATTGACTTCAGGAGCCGCTTCACTGCTTGCCATTCGGCGGGCGTGGCGAAAACTGCTGAGAGGCTTGCCCAATTGGTGGGCTTTTCGCCCGATGAGTGTAAAATGATGCTTATCGCCGGTTATCTGCATGATTTAGGCAAAATTGCAATTAGCGATGATATTTTGGAAAAGCCATCTAAGCTTAATGAGGATGAATTTAATGAAATACGTGCTCATACCTATTATACATATCGTTTGCTTGAGCCAATAGAGCAATTAAAAACAATCAACACTTGGGCATCCTATCATCATGAAAAGCTGGATGGGACGGGATATCCGTTTCATGTTGTAGGCGATAGCATCCCATTAGGCGCACGTATTATGGCAGTTGCAGATGTATTTACTGCCATAACAGAAAATCGTCCTTACCGTCAGGGCATGAAGTTTGATACCGCTAAAAATGTATTAAACAATATGGTCGCAAGCAATGCACTTGATGGGAATATTGTAAAATTACTGATTGACAATTTCCATGAGATCAATAATAACCGTGAAATTTCTCAGATTGAAGCGGCCAAGCAGTATAAGAATTTTTTGCTTGTTGCTGAGGACAACGGTGAACTTGAAATATAGGACATATCTTTTGAAACTCCATACAAATTATAATCCAAACCGGAAGTTGTATGAGGTCTATAATGACAAAGATATTAATAGGCATATAGCAGTAAGGGACTTTCTGCGCACACACTCTGACAGATCTTCAGAATATGGCGAATTAAAGATGAAGCTGTCCGCCCGGTTCCCGGAGGATATAGCGGGCTACTGTACGGCTAAGGATTCTTTTGTAAAGAAACTGGAGAAAGATGCTTTGTTGTGCTATCGGGTCTGTATGGATCGGGATGATTCAAATCTTGAGATTTAAAGTTAAAAGTGCTATTATAATATTAAAAATGAAGCGGGGTAGCAATATGTATTTGATATTCATGTAATCTAGTTTTTAAGCACTGCTCTTTTTAGGGCTTATTAGTTGTGCTTAAAGACATATTTACATGAGTACATTCCTCACTTTTGGAGATCTCCTTGTAAAATTATGTCTTTTCGCACGAACAACGCTTATGTAGTTGTTTGTTTTAATTTATAAAAGGAGATTTATTAATGAAGAAGATAAAAAACTGGAAAAAACAATTTACTGTAATATATACAGGGCAAGCTTTTTCAATCTTGGGTTCCTCCGCAGTGCAGTTTGCAGTTATTTGGTGGTTGACCATCAAGACTGAATCCGCAATTACATTGACGATTGCATCCGTGGTTGCCTTTCTTCCTAATATTTTAATCGGGCCATTTGCCGGTGTATGGATCGATAGATATAATCGCCGCACGGTGATGATTGCAGCTGACGGCTTAGTAGCCGTATCCAGCATCATTCTTGGCGTCGCTTTTTTGCTTTTGCAGACACCACCTATTTGGTTTATCTATATTGTTTTATTTATACGTGGATTGGGCAATACCTTTCATGGACCGGCTATGCAAGCGGCTATACCAATGTTCGTGCCTACAGACATGTTAACCAAAGCAGGCGGTTGGGGTAGCATGATTCAATCTGTATCTAACATGATGGGGCCTGTGTTGGGCGCTGCGCTCATGTCATTTATGCCTATCTATGCCATTATGGTTGTAGATATATTGGGTGCTGCTTTTGCAATAGTTTGCCTTCTGTTCGTTATAATTCCAGATATTCCACAAACCTCTGAGAAGATAAATTTATTATCTGATATGAAGCAAGGCTTTATCTCAATGAAAGCAAATAAACCTTTAATGGCTGTGCTTTTCCCCATGCTGCTGATGACCATACTTTATATGCCATTAGGTTCTCTGTTTCCCCTGCTGGTACGCAGCCATTTTATGGGTGAAGCGTGGCACAATAGCATTGTGGAATTTGCATTTGCAAGCGGATTGCTTATTTCATCTTTAGTAATCGGCGTGTGGGGCGGTATGAAAAGGAGATTTTGCATGGCATCATTAGCTATTGGATTAATGGGCCTGACTATACTGATTAGTGGGTCACTACCAATAAGTGGTTTCTGGACTTTCGTTGTATGCTGTTTCTTTTTGGGTGCCTCCGGTACATTTATGAATGTTCCAGTTATGGCCTATGTTCAAGAAAGCATTGCACCTGAGATGATGGGCAAGGTGTTTTCCCTCTTGATGACTGCCATGACTCTTGCTATGCCCATAGGTCTGCTTGTCGCAGGTCCAGTTGTTGAGGTCGTAGGTGTGAATACATGGTTTTTCTGGTCAGGTGTCGCGTTGATAGCAGACGCTATTCTTTGCCGCCTTCTGACAAGGCGTTATGATAAAGTTACAATGAGGCCGTAAGTGATAAAACGGCAAGGTGCTCTATAGTCGATTATATTGTGCACAGATTGTCGGATGTATAAATGCATCTTTTGATAATATTCTTGATGGAAGGAGGTTGTTTGATGGATTATTTAAGTAATATGAATAATGCAATGGCATACATTGAAGAGCATTTAACTGAGGACATCGATTATAGTAAAGTTTCTAAAATTGCTTACTGTTCAGAGTATCATTTTAAGCGGATGTTTTCTTTTTTAGCTGGTGTAAGCTTATCAGAATATATTCGCAGAAGAAGACTGACTCTGGCTGCACTTGATTTGAGGGATAAGGACTTAAGAATAATTGATGTGGCTGTCAAATATGTCTATAATTCAGCGGACTCATTTTCACGTGCTTTTCATTCTATGCATGGTATTCTTCCCTCTGAAGCAAGAAGTTCGAATATTCAGCTTAAAGCCTATCCTAGAATGACCTTTCAATTATTAATTAAAGGAGGATGCGAAATGAATTATCGTATTGTTGAAAAAGGGCCTTTTAAGGTCGTAGGATTTAAGAGGAGAGTACCAATTGTTTTTAATGGTGTCAATCCTGAAATTGCAAAAATGACTGAACTTTTAACCCCTGAGATTATTAAAAAACTGAAAGGGCTGTCAAATGTAGAACCAACAGGGATTATCAGTGCATCTGCGAACTTCTCGGAAGAGAGAATGGAAGAAAAAGGTGAATTGGATCATTTCATTGGTGTAGCAACTTCAAGTGATGAAACAAAAGAATTTGATGTGTTGAAAGTAGAAGATAGTACCTGGGCAGTCTTTGAATCCATTGGGCCCTTCCCAGAAACACTTCAAAATGTATGGGGAAGGATATATTCAGAGTGGTTTCCATCTTCAGGATACGAGGCAGCCCAAGGTCCTGAAATCTTGTGGAATGAAAGTCCGGACACTGGAAATCCTAAATATAGAAGTGAGATTTGGATTCCTGTAAAGAAGAAAGACTATTAAGTATACCAATGATATAGTTAAGATCAATATTAATTATAAAGCACTTTTCTGAATAACGCAAACCAAGGCACCCTACGTCACAATTACGAGGAGTGCCTTGATTACTTTTAAGGAATGTGCTCATATCCACCATGAAAGTAATTTTAAAGTTAGTGGTCTGATTGGATGTAGGTATTATCTAGATATTGATTAACGAGGGTGAACGGTATCATTGCGAATAAAACACAAAAAAGGAGATTAAATCAGATGAACGTAAAATTTGATCCAAACAATACAGTTATCCAACTATGTATGATGGGTATGAACAGGGAGGATAGCGGCAAGCCTGAAGATGCAGCTGCATTGTTTAATAAGGCATGGAACGAAGCAACAGACGACTATGAAAAATTTATTGCAACGTATCATTTAGCCAGGCAACAAAAGGGTGCTACAGACAAATTAAAATGGCTGGGAACATCTCTGCAATGTGCACAAAATATAAATGATGATAATGTTAAGAGTGCATACCCTACGTTGTATTTAAAAATTGCTAAATGTTATGAGGAGCTTTGTGACTATGATAACGCAAAAAGGAATCATGAATTGTCAAAGTCATATAAGGTTGCTCCTATTGATGAAGGGCCACTCTATCATGGGACAAAGGCAGATTTGCAGGTTGGTGATTTACTGACAGCGGGTGGGAATTCAAATTACGAACCCGAGCTTAGGATGAATCACATTTATTTTACTGCCAATATAAACGGGGCAGGACTTGCAGCGTCATTAGCAAAAGGTGAAGGTAGAGAACGCGTTTATATAATTGAACCAACAGGTGAATTTGAAAATGACCCGAATGTTACTGACAAAAAATTTCCGGGTAACTTAACACGCTCTTATCGCTCGCAAGAACCTTTAAGAATCATTGGAGAAGAAACGGATTGGGCTAAGCTGACCACTAAAGAGAAAGATGAATGGAACGAAAAAATAGCCAAAAACAAGGGTGAAATTATAAACTGAGCTATTTCGATTCGGCTTTTCTGAAGAGAAAGACCCCATTAAATGGTCAGTTTCTTTAATAATAGAGGCAAGTATTTTGTATTAAGTAATCGGAATTGATAGAAGTACAACATATATTGCAAAAAAATAGTGGAAATTGCGCATGATTTATGATAATCTATAGTTATAAAAATAATGTTATGTACGCTTTTTGTGGATCAGGAAAATGTTGAGGACATTTTCCCACAACGGTAGTGTAAACTCTCAAAGGCTTCAAAAACATATCTGTAGCTTTGAAATCGGTCTAAAAAGGGGGAGAGTAGTTAGCTTCGTTACCTTGCGGTTTTTGCCTGCTAAGTTTGCGTAGCGGTTGATGTTTAGGTTTTCTTAGCCAGACTATGGGACTGTAGTCAAAAAAATAATACTAAGGAGTGATTTAAAATGAAAATAGCATTTTTTGATACAAAGCCGTATGATAAGCCCGGCTTTGAGAAAAGCATTGAAAATAACGATATCACAATCAAGTTTTTTGAAGCGAAGCTATGCGAGGATACGGTGCAGCTCGCTGAAGGCTACGATGTAGTCTGCATATTTGTAAACGATATAGTAAATAAAGAAGTTATTGATAAACTATACGAATATGGTGTGAAACTGGTTGCCCTTCGTTGTGCTGGATACAACAATGTAGATGTAAAGAAATGTTACAAAAAAATTCACGTGGTGCATGTACCTGCATATTCGCCTTATGCAGTTGCTGAGCATAGTATGGGACTGCTCTTGACCCTGAACAGAAGAATCCACAAGGCTTATATCAGAACAAAAGATTTTAATTTTTCACTGAACGGCTTCACCGGCTTTGATTTGCATGGCAAAACAGTTGGTATTATCGGTACAGGAAAAATCGGATGTGTTTTTGGCGATATCTGCCGTGGATTCGGTATGCGGACAGTTGCTTATGACAGTTTTCCTAAGGAAAATTCAGGTTTTGAATATCTCACTCTTGATGAACTCTATGAGCAAAGTGACATTATCTCCCTTCATTGTCCACTGACCGCCGAAACCAAGCATATGATTGATGAAAAGGCAATTGCCAAGATGAAAAAGGGTGTTGTTCTCATCAACACATCCAGAGGTGGCTTGATTGATACGGAAAGCTTAATCAAAGGGATCAAGGAGCGTAAAATCGGTGCTGCTGGCTTGGATGTATATGAAGAGGAAGGAAACATATTCTTCAATGACTTTTCCGGTCATATCATGGATGATGATACGCTGGCGAGACTTATCTCCATGCCGAATATTATTGTAACCGGGCATCAGGCGTTTTTAACCCAGGAGGCTCTTAACAACATTGCACAAACTACGATTGATAATATTATCTCCTTCTTCAGCAATGACGGAGTTTGCGAAAACGAGCTTTGTTATCACTGCGGACAAGTGTCACATTGCCAACACATAAGGGATAAGAAATGTTTTTAATTAGCATAAGGGTTTGAAACTCTGACTAGATTTAGCTTCGCAAGCGGTCAGGTTAGGTGTTGGGGCGGCTCAGCCTATTGCCGAAATATAAATTCGGAGTTGCTTAGGAGGCAATCATGGGTCTTGATATTATCGAACGAAATGGAACAAAAATAGCAATTGTTAGCGGCAAAGAAAAGGTGATTACGGACATAGAGTCTGCGCTGGATTTGATTGCAACGGTGGGGTATGAAACCGGAGCAAATAGGATTGTTATCAACAAAGAAAATATTGACGATTCGTTCTTCGTTCTAAGTACGGGAATCGCTGGTGAAATCCTGCAAAAATTCGTTACATACCAGACTAAATTGGCGATATATGGCGACTTCACAAAGTATACAAGTAAACCGCTAAAAGACTTTATCTATGAATCAAACAGTGGAAACGAGATATTTTTCTTGCCAACGAAAGAGGAAGCAATAGAGCGGTTGGCAAATACCTATTAATCATCCAAAATGTGATAAGAAAAAGGGTATCTAATATGAAAGATTTTCAAATGTTTTTAGATAGTATTGGCGAACTGAAAAAGAGGGAACGGCTAGAAGGCATCCTAAGTAGCATTAAAGAGAAGTTTCCTCAATTGAAAGAGGAAATTAAGTGGAATCAGCCAATGTTTAGCGATCATGGGACTTTTATCATCGGGTTTAGCGTTGCCAAGGAGCATATAGCTGTGGCGCCTGAGGCAGCCGTCATTAGCTTGTTTGAAAAGGAAATAGAGCAGGCGGGATATTCCCATACACAAGAGCTATTTAGAATCAAATGGACGGATAATGTGGATTTTGATTTGCTAAATAGAGTGATTGCCTACAACATTGAGGATAAAAAAGATATGACAAAATTTTGGAGGTAAAATGAGCGAGTATACAAAAAGCGAACTGGAAGAAGCAATAACCTCCCTTGTTTCAACTTTGCACAAGTGTGAAAAGATGCAGGAAAGCGGAAGACTGCAGTCCGCACAGAAGACTTTAAACGACAGGCGGGTAAAGGCACTGCGGATTGCAGTATCTCTTATTGAGAAAGAGATGAGGCGTAGCGATGTCGATTGACTATAAAAAAACTGAGGCACACCTATACCAACCAAAGACTACACCGTGCGTTATCGATGTGGAGAAGATGGTTTTCATAACTGTTGACGGCAAAGGTGACCCAAACACAAGTGCGGAATATGCCGCCGCTGTTGAGTTGTTGTATGGGCTTTCCTACACCATCAAGATGGCTAATAAATCAATCTTGGAATACGTTGTTCCACCGCTCGAGGGACTATGGAGTGTGGATGATGATTTTAAAGGTGGCGGTGTGCCAATAACCGACAAGGGTAAGTTTATATGGACGATGATGATTCGTCAGCCTGACTTTGTAACAGCAGACATTTTCGAAACTGCAAAGGCTGCTCTAGCGAAGAAGAAACTTGAGCTTGACATATCAAAGGCAAAGCTTGAAACAATTACCGAAGGGCTATGTGTTCAGGTTATGCATATCGGTTCGTATGATGATGAACCCGCCACGATAACGACGCTTGATATGTTTGCCACCCCAAATGGCTATCTTCTTGATATCAACGACATACGCCGCCATCATGAAATATACATTTCTGATCCGCGCAAGACAGCGGCGGAGAAACTAAAAACGGTAATTAGGCACCCAATACGCAAGGCGTAATTCAAATAAACTAAGAGAAAAAATCAAGGATTATATGCTTGAAACAACAGAGTTAAAGGTTTCTAATCTATACATTTCTTAGGTAAAACGTAAGCTTGGTTTGGATATGGGCAAAAACTACAACCTATCGATATCCCAAAAAACAACATTTCACAAAAAACTCTTATTGTCAAGTAAAAAACGGTAAATTAAGTATTAGGGTATTGCAAATGTATATTGTTTAGAATATAATAGCATTGTAGATATTATATATTTTTTTGAAAGAGGTGTTTCTTATGAAGTTATTAATTAATAAGCTGATGGATGCGGCTAAAAAGTACAACATTTGGGACTACACCTGCTTCAAGTTAGCACTCATATTTTTTGGTGTGATTATTGGATCCTACTTTTCGCATTTTTTTCTAAATTACATCGGTATAGTATGGGCAATATTTATCATCGCATATGTTTGGATTATGTATAGGACAATTAAAAATTGCAAGGAATAAAAGAAAACCAAAAAACTCTGTATATTAAATATTACATTAGGCACTGTTACCGTAACAAATAACAGTGCCTTGTTTTTTCTTACTAACGAATACTTGATTATAGCTCTTTGGGCTCGCGAATCCTATCTTGACATACAAAAAGTTGAGAATCCAAGTTTGCTTCTTATTTTTTTGATTCTGGCGTTTTACAGTAATAGAAAAAATCTTGACTAAGCAGGTGTTTGCGATATGAAAAAGAATAAAGAACAATTGCTTAGAAACCCCGATATAGAGCCGACAAGTGATGTTATTGCGAAGGCACTCGGGGAATCAAACAACGCTTATATTAAGTTTGTAAGTGGACTTGCAAACCACGATGTTCAGCTAGAATGGCGTTACTACAACGATGGCAAGGCATGGCTGGCAAAGGGGCTCTATCATTGGACAGGCGTTCGAGGTGGCAAAAAGGAAAACACTATTTTTTGGCTATCAATATGGGACGGATTTTTTAAGGTTACCATTTACGTACCCGAAAAGGATCGCACAGATGCATTACGCCTTCCAATTGATAATGAGGTTAAGCTTATGATAGCAGATTCCCAGCAAATGGGGAAATTAAAATACTTTCCTATTGTTTTCGACCTTTGTTCGGAGGGCATGTTCGAGCCGATATTTTTGCTTATCGATTTCAAGAAAAGCATAAAATAGCCTAACTGCTTCACGCCTAAGTGAGTAGTCTTGCTGTCATGAAATATAGAAATATACAACTAGCTGTTCGCAATGTGTTTGGCTTTTTATGTATGAAAATATGAATTTAGTATGAGGGAATGCCCTTCGCCGATTATTACCGTAAACGACTTAGGAGGTACATTGAAAAAGCGAAGCAATCTCTCTGCAGATGATGCTATGCATCGCAGCAGTAAGAAATACAGCTCAAAGAAGAAATAAGTAATTTACATGTGGGGTGAAAAATATGGTTCACTTGGTTTATTGCGATAACACAGGTAAAAAGGGAGAACGTGTTCTGGACAAGATTTTATCAGGAGAAAAAAAGATGGTAATCCGAGGTGCTTCAGGCAGAAAGATCCCTCACAGCCGTGTGTTTCAGGGAGAAACTCTATATTTTATGGAGAAGGGATCAATGGAAGTGTCCGCTAAAGCAATCGTCACTTCCGTGCAAAACTATGTAAAATTATCAGAAGAGGAAATAAATCAGGTGATTTCTGATAATAAGAGCAAACTGGCACTTACGCAGAAACAAGAGGACAGATGGCACAAGAAGTGTATCTGCTTGACAGAGTTTGCCGACGTTGAGAGAATTGAGCCGCCTCTGCCTTTTGAAAAGCAAACCAATATGGATGATTGGTTAATAATTGAAAAAATTGAAGATGTACTGGTGGGAACCAGTATTCCATACAACTATGACAAATCAAAACTGTAGTTTGTTCGGCATTATAAAGGATACTAATCAGACAGCGACAGCTGAATTGCTTAAATTCCTAAATGAAGATATTGTTCGTGATGGAATAAAGCATCTCGGAGAAGATACGGATGTCAATGGGAATGAATTAAAGTGTTATTTCATTGTGAGTGGTAAGGCTAGATTCTAGCTAAGGAGTTTAGATTATGATTATAGAAACAGGCAGATTGATTCTGCGGGAAATGACAGAAGATGATTATGATGCATTGTATGCTGTGCTTGCAGATTCAGATATTATGGGGCATTATCCATATGCCTTTGACGAAGATAGAGTTAGAGGATGGATAATTAAAAATATTGAGAGATACGAGGTCTTTGGCTTCGGTTTGTGGGCTGTGGTCTTGAAGGAGACCGGTGATATGATTGGGGATTGCGGTCTTACAATGCAGATAATCAATGGACAGATAAGGCCTGAAATAGGATATCATATTCGAAAAGATTGTCAAAGAAGAGGATACGCCAGTGAAGCTGCAAAAGCAGTAAGGGACTGGACCTTTATCAATACACCTTTTAGTATCATTTATTCCTATATGAAGTATACGAATGTCCCATCATATAGAACAGCAATGGCTTATGGATGTCATCTGGTTGATGAGTTCGAAGATGACACTAATAAAATCACTAGAGTCTATGCAATCAGCCGTGCTGAGTGGGATGAATTAAGAAAAAATAGTTGAAGTCTAAATAGCATTGGAGTATAATATGCCTCTGTGCATTTTAAAATTAGTGAGGAGATTATTGCCATAAATTATGGTTGCTATCGTTATGGCATAGTGTTAGATGTGGGAGTTAAAGCGTAATATAAAATTTTCTATGTGATAAAGACAGGATTGGTGATTTGAATGGCAGAAAAAAGTAAATACGATGAAGAAGGCGGCGCAGTCAGTGTCAGTGGTGTGGGATACGAAGCGGGGAGGAAGAATGTACTGCTTATAGGTGACTCTATCCGAATGGGGTACTGTGACTTTACAAAGGAACAGCTTAAAAATGCAGCTAATGTATATTATCCTGATGACAATTGTAAATTCGCCCAGAATATCCTCGTTTGTCTTGGTTGGTGGGCAGATGTGATTCCCCAAGGGGAAAAGGTTGATGTTGTCCATTGGAATTGTGGCCATTGGGATATCGCCAAATGGCATGGAGAGGAGATGTCACTTAATAGCATTGAGGAATATACGATTATGCTGGAACGCATACATAATGCAATTAAACGGCTGTTTCCCGACGCAACAGAGATTTTTGCTACTACAACACCTATGAACCCTGATGGCACTCCTGCTAAGAACGAACGCACAACAGCTGAGATAATAGAATATAATAAGGCGGCAGTTGCACTTATGAATAAGTTGGGTGTAAAGATTGATGATATATTTGAAGCGGCAAAAGATCTGCCAAGCAGTTATTACAGCGATTATTGTCACTATACAAAGGAAGGGTTTGATTTGTTGGGCAAAAAAGTGGCAGATTATATAATAGAATTCCTATAAAATAGCCACTTCCTTCTATAATAATATAAAAAGGCTTTTCACGATATGTGAACTGCCCCAATTTGTGCAGACAGTACAAAAAAGACAGCCTATGGTAGTTAATATTAAATTTTCAAGCAACATACTGACTTCGTTTTTCAAACGGAGTCAGTTTTGTTTTAAGTTGAATTCTCTC
>JAQVYH010000022.1 GCA_029004515.1 Eubacteriales bacterium
TAAGACCATAGAACTCCATGCTAAGCTGTTTTTTGATTGCATTGCTCACTGCATCAAGAGGACCATTGCCTTCAGCAGTAAGCTCCTTAACCTGTCCTTCAATTTGTACTGTTACAGTAATCTTAACATTTTGCTTTCGTTCAAATGTATAATCAATAAGTCTTATATGATTATTAATATTAATGTATTTATCAGTAAATACATCAAGTACTTCCTGCGGTGTAAGCTCAACATGGGCACGGTCGGATACAGCCTTGACAGTATATCCAACATCCTCACGCATCTTGGCAGGAAGAACATATCCAAAGTTGTTTTCAAGAAGGTATCCTATGCCGCCCTTTCCTGACTGAGAGTTAATACGGATAACATCTGTTTCATATTCTCTACCGACATCGCTTGGATCAATTGGAAGATAAGGAACAGTCCATTCTTCACAATTATTATCAATATGCCACTGCATGCTCTTGGCAATTGCGTCCTGATGAGAACCTGAAAAAGCAGCAAATACAAGCTTACCAGCATATGGCTGTCTTTCATAAACGTGCATACCTGTAACTCGTTCATAAAGCTCGGCTATTTCAGACATATTTGTAAAATCAAGACCAGGGTCGATTCCCTGGGCATACATATTAAGAGCAAGAGTAACAATATCTACATTACCTGTTCTTTCACCATTTCCAAAAAGTGTGCCCTCAATACGTTCAGCACCGGCAAGAAGTCCAAGTTCAGAGTCCGCCACAGCACAACCACGGTCATTATGTGGGTGAAGAGATACCTCTACACAATCACGATATTTAAGATTATCAGACATGTATTCAACCTGATTTGCGTATACGTGAGGTGATGCAAGTTCTACTGTAACAGGAATGTTAATAATGACCTTTTTATCAGGAGTAGGCTTCCATATATCTAAAACTGCATTGCATACCTGAAGGGCATATTCAGGCTCGGTGCCTGTAAAAGATTCAGGAGAATATTCATAACGATAATTTACTCCCATCTCCTCTGCAATTTTCTCAAAAAGCATTGCACCGTCAGTTGCGATGGACATAATCTCATCTTTAGATTTCTTAAAAACCTGTTCTCGCTGTGCAACAGATATAGAATTATAAAGGTGAACAATTGCATTTTTGCAATCACGAAGTGCTTCAAAGGTTCTGCGAATAATATGCTCACGACTTTGTGTAAGAACCTGAACAGTAACATCATCAGGAATCAAATTATTATCAATAAGCGCGCGAAGAAATGTATATTCTGTTTCAGACGCAGCTGGAAAGCCTATTTCAATTTCTTTAAAACCAACCCTAACAAGAAGATTAAAAAACTCTAATTTTTCTTCAAGTGTCATAGGGACAACAAGAGATTGGTTGCCATCTCGTAGGTCAACAGAGCACCAAGAAGGAGCTTTCTCAATATGTGTTTTGGTTGCCCACTTCATCTTGGGACTTTCGACAGGGAAAAACTGTCGTTTATACTTTGATGGGTTTTTCATACAACCGTTCCTTTTCTATGTTTATTTCCCTAAAATATTGCCGCCTCTTTCAAGTGCAACTACACCTGTACGACATATTTCAACTATTCCAAGAGGCTTCATTACATCAATAAAAGCATTGATCTTAGCTGGTTCACCAGTAATCTCAATACAGATTGTTTCGGTGGTATAATCGATTACCTTTGCACGATAAATATCTGCGGCATCCATAATCTCACTTCGTGTTTCTGATGAATTGGAAACCTTAATCAGCATAAGTTCTCTCTCAACTGTATTGTCATTTTCAAGGCACTTAACCTTCTTAACATTATGTAGCTTTTTAAGCTGATTTATAAGCTGTTCACCAGCATAATCATCACCATTTAGAGTGATTGTGATTCGTGAATATTCAGGGTTGTCAGTTTCACCAACAGTAAGAGAGTCAATATTGAACCCTTTTCTCATAAACATACCAGCAACTCGTGTTAAGACACCATATTTATTCTCAACATATACTGCGATTACAAATCTTTTCACTGGTTTTCCTCCTCATTTACTTGCACAATTAATTGATCAATAGAGCCACCCGGTGGAAGCATTGGCAGAACAAGCTCGTCCGTATCAATAATCGCATCAATAAGATACGGACCGTTATATTCATAAGCCTGTCTAAATGCCACTTCAAACTCCTGAGGAGTGGTAACTCTTGTTGCCTTTGCACCAAAAGCCTCGGCAAGCTTAACAAAATCAGTTTTTCTATCAAGGACTGTACTGGAGTATCTCTTACCAAAGAACAAAGTCTGCAATTGTCGCACCATGCCAAGGGCGTGGTTGTTGATAAGCACTATAACCATTGGGATATTATATGCAACAGCGGTTGACAATTCATTTAAATTCATACCAAAGCTACCATCACCTGTAACAAGGATAACCTTATTATCCTGTGCAATGCTTGCACCGATTGCCGCACCCATACCATATCCCATTGTACCCAGACCGCCACTTGATGCAAAGCGTCTTGGCTTTTCAAGCTTAATATACTGCGCAGTCCACATCTGATGCTGACCAACATCCGTTACAACAACTGTGTCACTTTCCTTTATTCCATTAATCACATCAAAAATCTTCTTTGGAGTCATAATAGTCTTGCTATTTTCCTCAATCTCTCGTGCTATCTTTTCACCATCTTTGATAAGTGATGATACAATCTTTGTCCATTCAGGTCTTTTCTTTTCTGCGCATTTATCCATGAGCCTTTTGAAAGAGTCAGTTACTTCTCCTACCAGCCCAACATCAACCTTGACGTTTTTATTAATTTCTGAAACATCTGTATCAAGCTGAATAATCCTTGCTCTCGTTCCATATTTGGATGCATTGCCTGTTGCTCGGTCACTAAAACGAACACCAACACCAATAATAAGGTCGGCTTCTTTATTTGCCATTGTAGATGCATAGGCGCCATGCATACCCTGCATGCCAAGGAGTCTATCATAAGAATCAGGCAAAGTCGATATGCCCATAAGAGAGCACCCAATATAGCCATCAATTTTTTCAGCAAAAGTGGTAATGTCGTCAGTCATAGAAGAGCCAGCTGCTCCTCCGCCAATGTATATGTATGGTCTTTTGCAATTATTAACAAGCTCTGCTGCCGCTTCGATATCACATTCCTGCGGCACGTCCTGTGCAAGACAAGGGAGAATGTCTTTAGATGTGAAAAGGCACTTTGCAACTTGAATATCTTTTGGAATATCAATAAGAACAGGTCCTGGTCTGCCTGATTTTGCAATCTGGAAAGCCTCACGGATAATATCTGCAAGATCGTTAACATCTGTAACAAAATAGTTGTGCTTTGTAATCGGCATAGTGACACCTGTGATATTAACCTCTTGAAAACCATCCTTACCAATCATAGGTGTAGGAACATTTCCAGTAATTGCAACCATAGGAACAGAATCAAGCATAGCAGTTGCAATACCTGTAACAAGATTAGTTGCGCCGGGACCGGATGTTGTAATAACAACACCAACTTCACCCGTTGCTCTTGAATACCCATCCGCAGCATGGGCTGCGCCCTGTTCGTGAGCGGTAAGTATATGATTTATGCGGTCTGATGCCATGTAGATTTCATCATAAATATCAAGCACCTGTCCACCCGGATATCCAAAGACATCCTTAACACCCTGTTCGATAAGTGTTTCTATAAGAATCTGGGCACCTGTTAATTCCTTATGCATACTACACCTCCATAAATCATTATTATTATGCAAAAACTCTTCCGCCTCAATTATCCTGTAACAGGATATATAGAGAAGGAAGAGTCAAAATTCAACTAAGTAAATTTTAAAAATGATGGATAAATACTGCCCTCAAAAATCAAATTGCTTTCATAGGCAATCCACATCTCTCATAAAGCCCGTACAAGCTTATTTTTTAAAGCTTTTCACTTCATGAAATTATAACATTTTGGGAGCTTTTTGTCAATACCTGCGATATGGCTATGGGTCAGTAAACTCTAATATTTATGCCATTATAAACCCATAAGGTCTATAATCTCTGATTTGTTTCTATAACCAAGTGATTTGCCTGCAATTTCACCATCCTTAAACAGCAAAAGTGTTGGGATGCTCATGATGTTAAACTGAAGAGCAAGCTCACCTTCTTCATCAACATTAACCTTGCCAACCTTTATTTTACCTACATATTCGTTAGCTATTTCTTCAACAACTGGAGCAAGCATCTGACAAGGTCCGCACCATGTAGCCCAAAAATCCACAAGAACAGGGATATTTGACTTTAATACTTCCTTCTCAAAATTGTCTTTAGTTACTGTAATCTCATTCATACTATTCCCTCCTAAAATTATTAGTGACAGTTATTATCTTCGCGACCGTGTCGCCCCAAGTATACCTCTGTGCATACTTGGGGTTAGGTCGTATTTTTTTACTTAATCTCTTCACTAGTTTTTAATTTCCTATCTTTCTAAGGTCAGCAAGTCCTATCTTACTCGCCTCTTTTGCAAAGTCGTCATAAGGGAACATTTCACCTGGGCAAGCAGTCGGCCCCACATCTCCATGGCCACCAATATAATCGGCGTTTTCAAGGTTCCCCTTAAGCCATTTAATAAGCTCTACACCAGCCTTATACTGCGCAGATGGCATCTCATCATTATATGTTTCATAGTCACCTTGGAAACCAATATTGATTGTATGATTGTTGTGCCCTGAAACTGCAGCAGGCACATTCCAACCCCTGCCAACATAAATCTTTCCATCAAAGCCAATCCAGAAGTTATAACCAATTGTTACCCAATCCTTATCCAAATGCCAATCTCGAACATCCTCAAAACTCGCAGTAGGGTGATCCATATGGTGAAGCACTATTGTATCTATGTTTGCAAGATCTAAAGGTATAAGCTCACCATTTAGCTTAAGGTCCGGTCTGATAAAACTGAATGTGTCTGAAACAAAGGGATGATTTATCTCATTCATATCAATCTCTTCAACCTCTTCTTCCTCACCATTATCATCATCAATTTCAGAATTAGGATCAACCACTTTATTTGACCAGAACTCAACACCATTTGCATATCCGTAATAATGCTCTACGGATGCTTCGATGATATTGTAATAAGCCCAATAAGAACTGGTAACATCACCATAAGGGTTTTTAACATTTTTGTCAATATACTTCTTATCTGCCTGTCTGCCAAGCATACGGTTAATGATTGTAACAGCCTCACTACGTGTAAGCGATCCAGCAGGTTTGAATGTTTTGTCATCATAACCATTAATAAAGCCATATGCAACTGCGTTTGCAACATATTCCTTTGACCAATGCTTATCTGCATCAGCAAAGCCTGATGAAGGCAATTTTTTCATCTCGGTAAATCTCGATGCAATTGCAGCGAATTCACCTCTGGTAAGGCTATTATCAGGCTTGAATGTTCCGTCCTCATAGCCCTTTAATATACCTTTTTCTTCCATAAGCGCCACAGCATCTGCATACCACGCATTACGAGCAACATCGCTAAAGGATGATTTGCCCTTATAATCACTAAAAATAAGCTGGCCGTTTTTATCTGTCATAAGGCGGGCTAGCATAACAGAAGCCTCTGCACGAGTCATAGTCTTGGTATGCATAAACCTGCCCTTATCACCAGTCATATAAGGAATATGCTTATCAGTCATAAGACCTTTTACATACGTTGTAGTTGTGAGAGTAACTATTGGCTTTTCTTCCACAACATCATTTTTTCCTGTGTAAATTGATTTGTAATAGTTAAAAAGCTTTGTATTCTCCTTCATGAATTTATATCTAAAATGGGCTTCACCTTTAACCTGGGAATACTTGCCATTAAGAGCAAGCTGTCTTTTGATTTCATCGATTCCATACCAAGGACTTGTTGCACTGGTATTTCCAGCCTGATAGTCAGCCATACCAATATATAGATCAACATTTGTGCCATTAACTACTTCTGCCCACCACTTCACAAGGGTTTTATAATCTGCTATTTCATAGCCGATATTCCAATAGAGTTGTGGACATATATAGTCTATCCACTCTTCTCTAACCCACTTTCTGGTGTCTGCAAAATGGCTAAAATATGTTTCATTTCCTCGTGTATCAGAGCCAGCATTCAAACTTGACTTATTTGCCCATATACCAGCAGGGCTTATGCCAAATTTAGCTTTTGGGTTGGACTCTTTAACCCTTGTATAAAGAGTTTTAACAAGAGTGTTAACATTGTTTCTACGCCAGTCTCCGATATCATCATAATCGCCGCCATATGCAGCAAATGTAGCCTCATCAGCAAACTGCGCATCAGGATAAAAATAATCGTCCATATGAAGCCCGTCAACATCATAGTTATCAACAATTTCCATTGCACCATCTAAAACCAGCTTTTGAACCTGTGGAATACCCGGATCAAAATAATATCTTCCGTCAGTATGGGCAACAACCCACTCCGGATGCTGTTTTGCAGGGTGTGTGCTAGCCAATGAATTATATGCAGTTTTAGACATAGCTACCCGGTATGGATTAATCCATGCATGAAGCTCAATATCAAGAGAGTGAGCTTTGTCAATCCAGTATTCTAACACATCGAAATTATTCTTAGGAGCTACGCCCTGTCCACCTGTAAGATACTGACTCCAAGGGAACATATCCGATGGATAAAATGAATCAGAAGCAGGACGAACCTGAAGAATAACAGCATTCATTCCCATCTCTTTGACATCCTCAAGAATCGAATCCGCCTCACTCTTAAGAGCAGCAGAATTAGTGGTAGGCGAAGATGGATAATCAAGATTTAAAACAGTTGATACCCACACAGCACGAAATGGCTTTATACCCGGTGTTGTCCCATATGTTATTTGTGGAATGACTATATTCGCTATAAAGATAATAAATGCCATAATATATCCTATATGTCGTTTCATAATGTATATTCCTTTCATTTTGTCAAAACAAGTATATAGTATGTCACAACAGTTTTTTCGACATGCTATATTATAACATCCAATTTGTATAAGCACAATAAAAGAAACATAATTTTAACGTTTATATTATTGGATTCATATGCAAACCCTGTAATAACTACCAATATTTTGCAAATAAATCTTTTGTTCTTGCATATTTTACAAAAATTTATTACCAAATACAAGTTTATAAGGCATTTTAGTAATTGACACTTTCCACATAAAATGATAATATCATATAAATAAGATTATATAAATTCATGAGAGGAGTTAACATATAATGAAACAGTACAAAATCGCCGTTGTAGGTGCAACAGGTATGGTTGGTAGAACATTCCTAAAAGTTCTTGAAGAAGAAAGGCTTCCGGCTGAAAGCTACACTCTTTTTTCATCAGCTCGTTCAGCTGGCTCAAAGATAGATTTTATGGGCAAAGAACACATCGTTCAGGAGCTTACAGAATCTTCGTTTGACGAAGGCTTTGATATTGCTCTTTTCTCTGCAGGTGGCTCAACCTCAGAAAAATTTGCTCCAATCGCAGCTGCAAAGGGCTGTGTAGTAATTGATAACAGTAGTGCATGGAGAATGAACGACGAGGTTCCTCTTGTTGTTCCAGAAGTTAACCCTGATGATATCAAGTGGAACAAGGGTATCATTGCAAACCCTAACTGCTCAACAATTCAGGCCGTGGTTGCACTTAAACCACTCCATGATGCATATAAAATAAAGAGAATCGTTTATTCTACATATCAGGCAGTTTCAGGTGCTGGTGTTCAGGGATATAGCGATCTTGAAGAAGGTCTTAAGGGCGAAGCTCCAAAGAAGTTCCCACATCCAATTGCTGGCAATTGTATCCCTCATATCGACGTATTCCTTCCAAATGGTTATACCAAGGAAGAAGAAAAGATGATTAAAGAAACCAAGAAGATTCTTGGTGACGATAGCCTTAAAATTACAGCTACAACAGTCCGTGTACCAGTATTCAATGGACACAGTGAGTCAATCAATATTGAATTTGAAAAGCCATTTGACCTTGACGAGCTTAAGAAGGTTCTTGCAGCAGGCGAAGGCATTATTATTCAGGATGATCCAGAAAACAACCTTTATCCAATGCCTATCGCAGCAGAAGGCACAAACGAAACATACGTAGGTAGAATTCGTCGCGACTTCAGCGTAGATAATGGTGTTAACCTTTGGGTTGTTGCAGACAACATTCGTAAGGGTGCTGCAGCAAACGCCGTTCAGATTGCCAAGAAACTCATCGAAATTAACAATAAGTAATATATTTTGATTTAAGTAGGTGTGATTATTATGAAAAACAGACTTTTTACCGGTTCTGGTGTTGCCATTGTCACTCCATTTAACGAAGATGGCGTTGATTTTGAAGCATTTGGCAGACTTATCGACTATCAAGTTGAACATGGTACTGATGCAATTATTGTCTGCGGTACAACAGGCGAATCAGCTACTATGCCAGACTATGAACACATTTCAGTAGTTGAATATTGTGTTAAAAAGGTTAATAAGAGAGTTCCTGTTATTGCAGGAACAGGTTCTAATGATACAGCGCATTGTGTAGAACTTTCAAAATCATGTGAGGCTGCAGGGGCAGATGGACTTCTCCTTGTAACTCCTTACTATAACAAGGCCACTCAAAAGGGTCTTATCAAGCACTACACAATGATTGCTGACAGTGTTAATATTCCAATGATTCTTTACAATGTTCCTTCAAGAACAGGTGTTAACATTGGAGTTAATACATTATTCGAACTTGCAAAGCACGAAAACATCGTTGCTATTAAAGAAGCTAGTGGTAATATTTCTCTCACAGCTGAGATGGCCGCAAAGTGCCTCGACAAGATTGACTTTTACTCAGGAAATGATGATTGCGTAACTCCAATTATGGCTCTTGGTGGTGTTGGTGTTATCTCGGTTCTTGCAAATATTGCTCCACAGTATATGCATGATATGTGTGCAGACTACCTCGAAGGCAGAATTGAAGATGCTGTTAAAAAGCAGCTTTATTCTATAGAGCTTATAAATGCTCTCTTCAGCGAGGTTAATCCAATCCCTGTTAAGACGGCTCTTAACCTTATGGGATTTGATGCAGGTATGCTTCGTCTTCCTCTTTGTGAAATGGAAGATAAGAATCTTACTACACTTAAGGATGCACTCGTTAATTTTGGCATCAATATTAAAAAGTAATTTAGATTAAGCAAAGGTTGCGTTACTAATGACAAGAATAATTATGAACGGTTGCAATGGTCGTATGGGTCAGGCAATAACAGCGCTTATAGCTGGCAGAGACGATATAAAAATCGTTTGCGGTACCGACACATATGATGGAATAAAAAATGAATATCCTGTATATCCTTCGCTTGCAATGGTAACCGAAGACGCTGATGTAATAGTTGACTTCTCTAATCCTTCCTCTCTTGAAGGAATGCTTGCCTATGCTAAGAGTAAGAACCTGGCAGTTGTAGTAGCTACAACAGGTCTGTCCGAAGCACAGAAACAGATGCTTAATAGTGCTTCAAAAGACATTGCTGTTTTCTTTTCAGCAAATATGTCACTGGGTGTAAATCTCCTTATAGAGCTTGCATCAAAGGCGGCAAAGGTTTTGGAAGAGACCTTTGATATAGAGATTATCGAAAAGCATCATAATCAAAAGCTTGATGCACCATCAGGCACAGCCCTTGCAATTGCAGATGGAATCAATGATTCCCTTACCGAGCCACAGCAATATGTATACGATCGTCATTCTGTTCGTAAGAAACGTTCAAAGACAGAGATTGGTATTCACTCATTAAGAGGCGGTACAATTGTTGGAGAACACTCTGTAGTGTTTGCAGGACAGGATGAAGTGATTGAGATTACTCATATAGCTCAGTCAAGACAGGTATTTGCAGCAGGTGCAATCAGCGCAGCTAAATTCGTTTCAGGCAAACCTGCAGGATACTATAATATGCAGAGCCTTGTAAATGCAATTCAATAAGTAAACAAACTAAAGATAAAGATGCGTCACAATGTGATGCATCTTTTTTGTTTGCAATTTATTGGAGGTTATATCTTATGTCATTATGTAAAATAAAACTAAGCAAAGAAATGGACCTTATAACTATCGTAGGGGATTTAGATAATGATTCTGCTGGGAAGCTGTATAATCTCATTGACAACACCGTTCCGGGTTCAATGGGAATATATAGATGTGAAGCATATAGAAATGGAACTGAGATGATTCTACTAATCCCTACAGGACAGCTTCCATCCCTTATTGATACTATCAAAGAAGTCAAAAAAACAACTCCATCACTTACCACATTGATAAGAACAGGAGTTGTTATGATTGATTTAATAAGTTATGATGGATATAGGCTATATCGCTTAATCTGCGATGGAAAGCTCCCCAAGCCTGAATATATAAGTATTTCTAAGGATAGGGTTCAGCTTATCGCAGAGGCAAATGATGTTCCTCTTATTATAAGTGTAATATCCCACATTGAATAGATCATCTTACAGGCAGAGCGTAAAACAACACGAAAAAGTAGTGAAGAATACTGCCCGCTACTACAAACATATGCCATATGTAATGCATATACTTGTATTTACCTAGTGCAAAGAAAATAACACCCAAACTATACGCCAAGCCACCGCCAATAAGAAGTCCAAGACTTGTCTTAATGCTTTCAGGTGGAAGTGCTGCTATCAGTTTGTTGAATGTAAAGACGATTATCCAACCCATAGCAAGATATAAAACAACTGAAATTTTACTCCACCGATGAAGGTCTATGGCATTAAATACTATGCCAGTTGCCGCACAACCAGTAAGTATACCAAAATATGTCCATCCCAGAGGACCTCTTAAAACAGATAGGCAAATTGGTATATATGTACCCAAAATCAAAACAAATATATTGCAATGGTCTAATATCCTGAATACTCTCTTCGCCATATTATTCGCAAGGGAATGATATATCGTTGAAGAAGCATAGAGGATTACAAGCGATGCACCATACAATGAAGCGCTGACAACGCTCATTGCATCGCCATACATAGCGGCATACACAACCGCAATTACCAGACCCGCCACGGAAAGAAGTGTGCCTATTCCGTGTGAAACTGAATTTGCAATTTCTTCACCAAGACATTGATTGTTGATTGTATCTTTTCTCTCTAGCATATTTTCCTCCTACGAAATTTTATTAACTTTCTTATGCAGTAGGCCACCGCTGAACACCAACAAGACCAAAACAGAAACAACCAAAAGGAGTGTTCTCCAAAGGCTATGAGTGAACATCATAACAACCGCAGAAAGTGAAAGAAGACTACTGATTGTATATAGCACAAGAACTGCTCTTTTCTGTGAAAAACCTGCATCTATAAGTCTGTGATGAAGGTGTCCTCTATCTGCCTGCATTGGGGACTGGCCCTTTGCAATTCGTCTAATAATTGCAAATACTGTATCAAAAAGAGGAAGTCCTAAAACGATAAATGGGACAGCAAATGACATTATTGCATACACTTTAAACAAGCCCATAATAGAAATACATGCAAGCAAAAATCCTAAAAAGGTAGAGCCTGAATCACCCATAAATATTTTAGCAGGATGGAAGTTATATGGCAAAAAGCCTGTACAAGAACCAAGAAGTGCCGCAGAAAGAAGAGCAATAGTATAATCACCCATCATAATAGAGATTGTAAACAAGCTGACTGCTGTAATAGATGAAATACCAACAGCAAGACCATCTAGTCCATCAATAAGGTTAAGGGCATTGGTAATTGCAACAATCCATATTACAGTAACAGGTATTGATAAATAATCAAGATTAACCATACCGCCTGCTATGGGATTAGTGAAGAAACTTATAGTCACTCCATGTACTGCCACTATTAATGCTGCTGCAATCTGGGCAACAAGCTTTATAAGTGGCTTTAAATCATAGATATCATCAAGGATACCAACAATCTCAATAAGGGTTGCACCAATCAAGATGCCTCTTAACTTCAGATTAATATCACAAAGGCACAAAACAGCAATCATATAAGCATAAAAAATCGCCACACCGCCCATTCGTGGAATAGGCTGTTTATGCATTCTTCTGTTATCCTTTGGTACATCAATTGCGCCTACCTTATGAGCAAGAATTGAAGCTATAGGTGTTGATGCAAACGACATAAGAAATGCAATTGCAAATATAAATATAAGTCTTAATACATCATCATACATAATAAGTCATCCTCCGTAGTATGCAATCATATAAAAGATATAAGATTGCATATATACAAATTATCTGCCTGGAATAAAGCCAACCTTCTTATAAACCTTACGAAGAGTTTTATTCGCAACATATGCGGCTTTTTCAGCAGATTCTCTATAAATCTTCTCTACATAGTCCTTATTCTTTGAAAGCTCGTCATATCTTTCCTGAAGTGGAGAAAGGCACTCTACTATTCTTTCGGCAACTTCTGCTTTGAACACGCCATATCCCTCGCCTGCAAACTTCTTCTCAACATCAGCAATACTCATACCGCTGCAAGCTGAATAGATGCTCAAAAGATTACTTACACCAGGCTTATCTTCAGAAAATCTGACTATGCCATCACTATCTGTAACTGCTTTTTTTACCTTACTGCGGATAATATCAGGTTTATCAAGAATACCGATAAATCCATTAGGGTTAGGGTCGGACTTTGACATCTTCGACTCAGGATTCTGAAGGCTCATAATCCTGGCACCAACCTTTGGAATGTAAGGTTCGGGCACCTTAAATACATCACCATAAATACCGTTAAAGCGACAAGCAAGATCTCTTGTAATTTCAAGATGCTGCTTCTGATCCTGACCGACAGGTACAAGGTCAGCCTGATAAAGAAGAATATCAGCCGCCATAAGGGCAGGATATGTAAACAGACCTGCATTGATATTTGTTGCATGTCTTTCGCTCTTATCCTTGAACTGGGTCATTCTCGAAAGCTCACCCATATAAGTATAACAGTTAAGAATCCATGCAAGCTCTGCATGTGCAGAAACATGGGACTGTATAAACAAAACATTATTGTCTGTATCAATACCGCTTGCTAGGAAAATCTTAAAGATATCCATAGTATTCTTTCTAAGATTTGCAGGGTCCTGTCTTACAGTAATTGAATGAAGGTCTGCAACCGCAAAAAAGCATTCATATTCATCCTGAAGTGCAACCCAATTTTTGATAGCACCGAGATAGTTACCAAGTGTAAGCTGACCAGATGCCTGAATAGCACTTAAGATTCTTTTCTTATCTTGTGACATATTCCTTTAATACCTCCCCGAGAATTTTCATACCCTCGTCGATTTTTTCTTCCGATGAATTGGAATAATTCAATCTGAATGAGCTCGTCTTAACACCAGTCTGTGGCATAAGACCGCTACCCGGAACAAATGCTACCTTTCTTGCAATAGCAGCCTTTTGCACTTCACTACTATCAAAGTCAACAGATGAAGAACACCAGATAAATAATCCGCCTTCAGGCTTAGTTGTTGTTATGCAATCAGGGAAATACTGTGCAATCTTATCCTGCATAAGTTTGCATTTTCTTCCATAAAGCTCGCAGCTCTTTGCAATATAATCATCAATGTTGTATCTCTTTAAGAACTCACTAGCAAGCATTTGAGTAAACACAGGTGTATGTACATCGGCAGTCTGCTTGCAAACAACCATTTTCTCACCAATAGTCTTTGGAGCTGATACAAAGCCGATACGAAGACCCGGTGACATAATCTTTGAGAATGAACCACAGTAGATAACTCTTCCATTATTATCAAGTGACTTGATTGTTGGAACGGGTTCACCTGAAAAACGAAGCTCACCATATGGGTTATCTTCAAGAATTATAAAGTCATACTTATCAGCAAGCTCTATAAGGCGCTTTCTTCTGTCAACACTCATTGTAATACCTGTTGGATTCTGGAATGTTGCAATAGTATATAATAGCTTAATTTTAGTGGTTTTAAGAAGCTCTTCAAGCTTATCCATATCCATACCGTCGTTGTCCATATCAACACCGACTGTATTACCACCGAACGAACGATATGAGTTGAGTCCGCCGATAAAACTTGGATTTTCTGTAGCAACGATATCACCTTCATTTACAAGAGCCTGAGCCGCAAGAGCGATGCCCTGCTGTCCGCCTGTTGTAATAATAAGTTCATCATCTTCCTTTGTGCTACTAATTCTGTTAAGCCTTTCTCTAACCTGCTCCTTAAGCGGAGCGTACCCCTCAGTAATACCATACTGAAGAGCCATCACGCCCTGATTCGTAAGGACATCAGTAGCAATCTCTGTAAGTTCTTTTATAGCAAAAGTTTCAGGAGCAGGTGCACCTCCTGCAAAAGAAATCATCCCCGGCATTGCAAGCACCTTAAAGGTTTCTCTGATAGCAGAACCCTGTAATGGCTTGGCCCTTTCTGAAAACATCTTTTCGTAATCTAGCATATATAATCATTCCTTTCAATAGATAAAACTATTCTATTAATTCTCTAACTCGAAGTTCGCAGCCATTGTCCTGCGCAATCTTTCTGCACATATTAATTGCTTCTTCTCCAATTGTATCAACAACGGTCATCTTAACCTTGATGCCCTTTTCAGCTGCAAGACGGGCAAATTCAAGAAGACCATCATATGCAGCTACACCAAATACAGAATGGCAAATATCCTGATATTTTTCTGCATTCTCAGCATTAAGGCTAATGCCAATTTCATCAAAAATACCCTTCATATCGGGTGTAACATCTCGGTTATGAATAAGATTCGCCTGACCGTTAGTATTAGCTCTTATATAAACATTTCCTTGCTCTTTTAGCCATTTTGCAACCTTGACACAATCGTAAAAACGTTCAAATGGCTCACCAAAACCGCAGAAAACAATCTGCTTGTATTTTGAGTAATCAGACTTTATTAAAGATTCGATTACCTCTTCAACTGTTGGCTCATGGTCAAGCCATAATTTAAATGTTCCAACAATGTCCTTATCTGAATCCCACTGCTCACTTTCTTTATCCTCGCCATTTCTTATACAGAAATCACAGGAATTAGAACAACGGTTTGTCATATTGATATACAAATTATCTCCCAAGGGATATGTTATTGTCATCAAATCCTATACACCCTCTTTGCATTTTCTGTTGTAATCTTTGCCATCTCCTCAAAGGGGATGTCCTTAATCTCTGCAAGCTTAATTGCAGCGTATCTTACAAGTGATGGGTCATTTCTCTTGCCTCTAAACCCCTCTGGTGCAAGATAAGGACAATCAGTTTCTATAAGCAATCTATCAAGTGGCACAGCTTTTGCCGCCTGAACAGATTTTTTAGAGTTTTTGAATGTAAGTGCACCGCCAAAGGCAACATAAAAGCCCATCTTAACTACAATTTCAGCCATCTCTTTGCTACCCGAGAAACAATGGAAAATACCCTTTACATCAAACTGTTTTAAGAGATTAATGCAATCCTCGTGGGCATCCCTATCGTGTATTACTACAGGGTAGTCCAACTTTTCTGCAAGTTCGAGCTGTTTTGAAAACCAATATTTCTGATTATCTTTTGGGCTAAAATCATAATAATAATCAAGCCCTATTTCACCAATAGCTACTACCTTTTCGTTTTGTGTCCACTTCTCAAGTTGTACAAGGTCTTCCTCTGTCATCTCCGAAGCACTATGGGGATGAACGCCAACGGTTGCATAAATAAATGGATATTTCTGCGCCATCTCATAGCTTGCATATGAGCTTTTCATATCGCAACCGATATTGGTCACAAAGTCAATTTCTTTTTCATTAAGAGATTCTATAATGAATTCTCTGTCCTCATCAAAGCGAGCATCGTCAAGATGTGCATGTGTATCAAAAAACATTAGTTATGCTTCCTTTCAAATTAAACAATCTGTGCTCCGCTCTGAATATCACTTTTAACTGTTGTAACTACCAGTTTATCTTCATATTCAGCACTTAGAATCATACCGTGTGATTCGTAGCCCATCATCTTTCTTACAGGAAGATTTGCAATAAATAGCACATTTTCACCAATTAAGTCCTCTGGCTTATAATACTTTGCGATACCTGAGAGAATCTGGCGTTTTTCACTACCAACTTCCAAGGTGAATCTTAAAAGCTTATTTGACTTTGGCACAGGTTCACATTCAATAACCTTACCAACACGGATATCAAGATCAAGGAATTTCTCAAAATCGATTGAATCTTTAAATGGAGCAATATCAATCTTTGGATTGTTCGCCTCTGACTCTTGTGCTAATTCCTCCAGCTTCTTTTCAGCATCGATTCTTGCAAAGAGTGGCTGCGCCTCTCCAACTTTATTACCAGCCATCATAAAGCCAAATTCACCCAAAGATTCAAGGGAAATATCGTCAAAGGAAAGCTGAGCTTTAATCTTTTGGGCAGTTTCAGGCATAAACGGTGCAAGGAGTGAAGATATAAATCTGATTGTTTCTGCAAGGTTATACATTACTGTTGCAAGAGTTCCCGTCTTATCCTCATCCTTTGCAAGTGCCCAAGGCATAGTTTCGTCAATATACTTATTTGCTCTTGAAGCAAGACGAATAATCTCTCCAAGAGTATCTGATGTTTTAAAGCTATCCATATATTCGCAAACAGCATTTTTAACATCAATTGCTGTCTGTGAAAGGTCAGCATCAAATTCTGTGCTATCGCAAATAGCTGGTATAGTACCATCGAAATATTTATTAATCATAGCAACTGTACGGTTAATAAGATTACCCAATGTGTTAGCAAGGTCAGCATTGTATGTGCTGATAATCTTATCATATGTGATTGTACCATCCTGTGCATATGGCATTTCACGAAGGAGATAGAAACGAATTGGATCAACGCCAAAATGACGAACAAGGTCATCAGCATAAATGACATTACCCAAAGATTTACTCATCTTATCTTCACCATTAAGAAGCCATGGATGACCAAAAATCTTCTTTGGTAGTGGTTCACCCAACGCCATAAGGATAATAGGCCAGATAATTGTGTGGAAACGAAGAATATCCTTACCAATGATATGAACATCAGCAGGCCAGTATTTTTTATAAAGCTCACCGCTACCATCAGGTGAGTATCCAAGAGCTGTGATGTAGTTGGAAAGAGCATCAATCCAAACATAGATAACATGCTTTTCATCAAATTCTACTGGTACACCCCAAGTAAAGGTTGATCTTGAAACGCAAAGGTCCTGAATACCAGGCTTAATAAAGTTATTAATCATTTCTTTCTTTCTTGATTCAGGCTGAATAAAGTCAGGATTATCTTCTATATGCTTCATAAGTCTATCCTGATATTTGCTCATTTTAAAGAAATATGCTTCTTCGTTTTCTTTATGAACTTCTCTGCCACAATCAGGACATTGTCCATCAACAAGCTGTGCATCTGTCCAGAAAGATTCACAAGGTGTGCAATACCAACCCTCATATGAGCTCTTATAAATGTCACCCTGTTCATACAATTTATTGAAAATTTTCTTAACTGCTTCTTCATGATAATCATCTGTTGTACGAATGAACTTATCATAGCTTGAGTTCATCAAATCCCAAATTGACTTGATTTCACCTGCAATGCCATCAACATACTCTTTAGGAGAAATGCCCTTTTCCTCTGCAAGCTGCTGAACCTTAAGACCATGCTCATCAGTACCTGTAAGGAAGAAAACATCATAACCCTGATATTTCTTAAATCTTGCGATTACATCAGTAAGAACAACTTCATAGGTATTACCTATGTGTGGCTTTCTTGAAGTGTACGCAATAGCAGTGGTAAGATAAAACTTTTCTTTTTCCATTATAAAATCAATCCTCTCATAAACTACCTGAAAAACATCTATTCTGCATTAAGCTAACAAACAATAATATCTAATTATTTTACCACATATTGTTAGTATTTTCAATAGTTTTCAATATATTTATAAAGATTTATGAACCTATAAATATGACTTAAGGGGATAGCCGTAAAGCTATCCCCCCACTAATCATAAATTATTTTCACTTCTTTTCATTAAACCCGGGTTCTTCTTGGATATTGCTATTAACTTCTTCTTCAAATGCATCCTTCAAATATTCATCAAATTCTTTTTGATAATTATCAAACTCAATCTTTTCTAAAGGGAATTCATCATCAAGGCCCTTGTCAAATGCATCCTTCATATACTCGTCAAATTCTTCTTCATAATTAGGATTATCTACTTCTACGCTTTCTTCAGTAATTGGATAGGTCTCTACATCAACCTCACCAAAACTGTCCTTCAGATATTCTTTATATTCCTCTTCGTTATAATCAACATCAGCATAATCAAGCAATTCCTGATTTGTGCGTAGTATCTTCTTGCGTCTACGCTCATATTTTGCTTTTGCCTTTGCTGACTTAGATTTTGCACCAGCGTTGAATTCAATTTTATCAACAGCAAGCCTTAAAATAGCAAATCGATCACCATTAGAATAAGCAATAATTACTATCATTGTAATATACATTGCATGAACCGCTGTAAGTGAAGCCCAGTCAGGAACCCACTGATAGTATGCAAAGATTCTTAATGGTAAAAATACATTTTCAAAAGTCTGATTACTCCAACCATGGTATAACCACTCAGGTAGCATTTGAAGAACACTATCATCTATTGGGAGAAATTTTAGTCCCAATCCCCAATATGAAACAAAAAAGTATACTGAATAAGCAGATAGCATAATTAACAGGTATTCACGGGAACTATGACAAAAGCTTCTAAAGCCTCTAAGGAAAACTGCCCCTAATAGAAAGAATCCTGAAATTGACAAGAACAGTGTAACATATGTAACCTCTGTCGGACGATAATAAATAATTTTTGCGAGGCCACTACCAACAATAAAAGTCAAAACGAACGAAAAACCCATACTTACCACGTATAGTTCAAGAATCTTCAAAAGCATACTGGCAACAGGTGTTTCTACCATAAATCTACCAATAGCGCTCCACATTGTATTTTGTTCGGTTCTCTTTGTCATAATATATACACACCTTCGTAATATACTAACTTTTTATTAAGTATACACTAATCGATAAAAAAAATCAACCATAAAATAAATATTTATAATTGACATTTGAAAAATTTGTGATATACTATTCTATGGTCTTAATAAGTTATATAGTATTTCATATGCATTATTAGATTTGCGGATGTGATGGAATTGGCAGACATGCAAGATTTAGGTTCTTGTGCCGCGAGGCGTGGGGGTTCAAGTCCCTTCATCCGCACCAAAAATACCGTATTACCGTCAGGTGATACGGTGTTTTTCATTTTGCTGGTACTTATACACTTCGAATCGCACTCGCTTTACTTCGTGCTCTTCGGAAGGGACTCTCGGCTAAAAAACAATTATCAATTGTTTTTCTTACGCCTCGTCTTCATCCGCACCAAAAATACCGTGTTACCGTCAGGTGATACGGTGTTTTTCATTTTGCTGGTATTTATACACTTCGAATCGCACTCGCTTTACTTCGTGCTCTTCGGAAGGGACTCTCGGCTAAAAAACAATTATCAATTGTTTTTCTTACGCCTCGTCTTCATCCGCACCAAAAATACCGTATTACCGTCAGGTGATACGGTGTTTTTCATTTTGCTGGTATTTATACACTTCGAATCGCACTCGCTTTACTTCGTGCTCTTCGGAAGGGACTCTCGGCTAAAAAACAATTATCAATTGTTTTTCTTACGCCTCGTCTTCATCCGCACCAAAACCCTACTAACAGTAGGATACAAAGAACTTAACCTTAATTGGTTAGGTTCTTTTGTTTTATAACGATAAAATGGCTTAAAACAAGGCATTCTAGCTGATTTACTATAAAACCGACTTGCGCTCTTTAGTGAACACAGGTAGGTTTGTTAGTTTATATGGTAATATTAAGACTTTATCATTTGAATATTGCAACCGGTTAAAGGTTGTTGCAATATTATACTTAAAAACTATATATATCTTTTTACAATTTCCGCATATCTTTTTGATAATTGTTCGATTTTATCTTGATAATCAGCAATCTTTTTTTCTAACATATCAACTTCTTTTACTACCGGAAGTTGATATTTCATATCAACAAATTTAATAGAAACACCTTCGATTCTTTCGATAGATGCACGATAACTTCTTGAAAAATTCAAACGTTTACCCTCTTTGTGAAGCAACCACATAAAGTATCTCGGGTGGATTTTATCATTTTTAATTCTAATGTAGCCGCAATGGTCAGTTGGGTAAAATTTTGATTTTGCTGGTATGAGATTAACCATCCAATCACCATCTATACCCCAAATTACAGATGGTTTATCAAAATCTTCAAATAGCAACTTATTAAAATAACCAAAAGGAGAAAACACATTAGCACTATAAACAGGGACTTCTCCATTTGAAATTAATTCTCTTGCCACAACACGTTTGCCAATATTTACAGAAAAATTATCTTTATCTGATAGCCTAAGAGTTTTTACTCCAGATAATGCACCATCTAATTGTATAAATAATTTTTCAATTTGTTTTTGACACTCTTCAATTTTCACCATGGTTTTATAATAAATATTATCAACTTTTTTACACTCGGAAATAATCTGTTCTTGTATTGGCTTTGGTGGCACAGGAATTTTTGTAGAGAGGTAATCACTTAACTTTAAATTTTTGAGTCCACTCGAACCTGTTTGAAAATCAAAAGTTAATCCTTTTTGATAAATGTCGTTTAAAAGTATGTGAAGATATTCAGGCAAAATCCGTTCATCTTTGCAACGCAAACATGCAGTAAAATTAGAATATGAATACTCACCGTCAATGTCAAATAAAACTACACGACCAACAGCTTGGGTTTCACTTCCACCGGACTTTTCGATAATTATATCTCCTTTTTTAAGTGTTCGCTTTTCTAAAGCACCAACCTCAACCTCTATTTCAGCCACGTTAGAAATATCAAGCTTTCCAAGCATAGTAAAGTTTGTATTCCTAATAACCTTAATTGATTTGAAAGGAGCTTTTTTACCAGTCCATAAACCACCGATTGAATAAACTAGAGTTTTAAGACTAATTTTTTCATATTTACTCTCAATATTAATTAATGGAGTACCTACCAATGAAATATTTTTATCAAATGTAACCTTTGAAAAGTTCAGCATATCAGTAAGAGTATAATATGATATCATAGCGCCATCTGTATCAGAATCTATTTTATTAAAGGCATTTCGAATAACAGTATTGATTTTTTGATGGTCCATCAAATTTGAAGGATTAAATAATGGTGTTTGAATATTATTTATGCCTTTATTTTTTGTTATACTGTTTTCTTCATCCTCCACATGAGCACCAAGATACTTAATTCCTTCATTTCCTTTAGCACCACTCCAATCATATCCTAAAAATGCTTTTTGGTCGGCATCTTTTGCAGGGGATTTAACAACTACCACTGGCATAGGATTTGATGAAGCAAGTGCGTAATAATACAATTTTTCTTTTTCAACATTAGAAACAACGTTATATAAACGCAATTTAAATTCTTCCTCTTTTTCATTCTCCGAAAGTTTTTTGAATGAAACTTGATTTTTTCGATTTTTCCACACTGTTGAGTTTTTAAATGTTTCAAAATAATCTCTAAATATATCAACTTCTAACAAATCTTCAGATATTGTACCACAAATAAATTTTTTGTATTCATCAAAATCTACACCGATATGGGAACAATAATTTTCTAATATTTCAATATCTTCAAATATTTCATCTTTATCAAAATCTTTATTAAACCATAAGTTAACTCTGTTTTGATAGTGCTTATGCAATGCTGGGTTTGTAGATTTTTTCCTCATAAAAAGTGTAATGGTATTAGTCCCTGTTTTACCAAATGTTTTGCTACCAAATGAAGCGATAGCGATAATATCAAAATGCTTTAAAAGTATTTCCCTTGACTTAATATATACACCAGCAGCATTGCTTAGTATAGTTGTAGGTAATATTATAGCAGCAACTCCATTTTCTTTTAATAATTGGCTGGCTCTCTCAATAAAAAAAGTTTCAATCGAATTGTTAGTAGTAATTCCGCTATTACCAATAGAATTAAAGGTTTCATAATTTGCTCGGTCGTCGATAGAAAGCGTTTCTAGAAATCCTTTTACACTATACGGAGGATTAGCAATTAACACATCAAAGTCTTCATTAAGTATATTAAGGTTTTTTGACAAAGCGTCAGCATAAATAATATTTATCTCATCTTGACCATACATAAATGCGGAAACCTTCGCAACTTTAGATAGCCTATATTCTTTTTCAATTCCGTATATATTTTCATAGTGTAATGGTAGCTGCTCTTTGGGAACAAACTGTTTAATCTGTGTAGCATATTCATTAAGAAAATGACCAGCACCACAAGCATAGTCAATAACTTTAGGGGTATCATCTTTATCGGTAACTATACTTTCAAGAGGTAAACTTGACACTAAGAACTTAACAATAGGCATTGGTGTGAAAAATTGTCCTTCACTTTGCTTTACTCCTTGATCGAGGAATCCCTCAAATAGATCCCCTAGAAATTGATTTTGCTCTACTGTTTTAAGTTTGATATCCTGCAACATTTTAACTATTTTAAGTAAAATTTCTGCATTTTGATAGAAAAGTTGCTCATTATGAACATCTAGGAAAGCAAAATCATTGTTTGTATAAAATTTCATTTGTCTAAAATAATCAAGTATTGTATCACGAGTTGCATCAGGATCATTTTTGAAAAGTCTAAAGCTCTCGTTAATTACATTATTATCAATATAGGTTACTTTTTCTCCTAAAAACTTTTCCATGCCATCTTTGTACAGCTTTTGAATTCTATCTTGCAAGCTATAATAATCATCAAACGCTATCCCTTTCCAAAAAAAGTCCAATTTATCCGGATGTTGAATTTCATCAACAATTTTAGCTAGGAACAAATTTACAAGCTTGTCAAATGCATTTTCTCTACCAGAAACATTATGCTGACGCATAATCGTAGCAAATTCGTGATATTTCTTTTGTATATCTTCATTTCCAACTATGGTTAAATCATCAACTGAATAAGCATTTTTCCCTACAGCAAAAGCAGAAATATTATTTTCAAATATTCCTTGGGTTGAGTATTCCCTTCTATAAGTATTATTCCAGGCTTTATATAAAGATGTAGCATCTTTAGCATCACGGTATGCAAATGGTTCTTTCAAAGATTTTAAGTAAGTATCATTATCCAAAAGCGAGATAATATTACTATTATAAATAATATCATTATTAATTAAATCAGATGCGTACATGCATAAATATTCTGTATCAGTTGCTTGTCGTGCATAAGAAAACAACTGATCACCATCTTGTTCGGTTTTCTTCCAATGGCGAATAAACTCTTCTCCAAATGTTTTGCATTCAATAATTATAAAAGACTTTCCAGTATTGTCCTTTATCCAAATATCAGCTCTACCACCACTTGCACCGTGACCAATTTTCCACTTTGGCTCAAGCGTAAGATTCGATGGTTTGTAACCACGTTTAAAAAGTCTGTAAACACATTCGAATACAACAAAGTTTTCATTTTCATTAAAATTGCATGTAGTTCTTTCGTTTATTATTAATCCTTTGTTCTCAGGATAAATAAGTTCTTTTTTATCAATATCAACTTTTAATTCGCAATCTTGTTCTACAAAGTGATATGTATATACATTTTTATTTTTATTGAATTCCAGTACAGAAAGCATTTGCTCTAAATTTGATTTAGTAATCATAATACAACTCCTAAGATATTATCATAATTTATTAAATATCAGCGCCATCATTTTTTAATTTAATATATCTCTCATATGAAATAACAACAGTGTATGGTTTACTTTGTTTATTTACTATTATAACATCATCATTTTCATTCACTTCTTTAAATAACTTAGATGCTTGTCCTTTTAAAAAAGCAGTTATAGGCTGATATTTTGGAAGTAAAGTATTATTTTTCTTTTCCATTTATAAAACCTCCATAACTTAATACTACATATTATAACAAAAGTCATTACTTTTGTCAATATAAGTTACCAACAAAAAGCAATGACTAATATATTTTTACACAATTATTTTATCAAAAAGCTCTGCCTATCCCTAAACACAACCGTTACCACGTCAATCCCAACCTTATATCTCTCAACCCGGATGGAGAATAAGATCTCATCAAACTCTGAAACAAGATGTTCCTTTTTCGTAATTCTGCCATAAACCTATCAATATTAACCCTTTTAGCTTTGCGAGTTTCACACTCTATCCTCAGTTCATCAAGCTTATCCTTGGTCGCATTATAGCACAATTTCAGCCGTTCGTATCCATCAGCATAAACCTCTTGGTCAAGTACAGTGGTAGCGTTATCCTTAATGTGTTTACGCAACAGTTCTGTTATAACTTCCAACTCGCTTTGCAATTCGGCAAGTCGTGTTTCAATCTCATCAGTTTCTGTTATAGCATCAATGCCTAATTTAATACTTGTTAAACCTTCATCTTTATTGTCAAAATTTTCATTGTAGTAATTAAATATTATAACATTTATGTGTTTAGTAATAAAAAAGAGCCATCAGGCTCTTTTTTTAACTCATAATAACAATATCAGATCTGTTTTTTATATTAAACTTCTCGAAATATTTTTCCTCAAGTGGTATCCACTTTTCTTTAAAGACCTGCGCCATTTGCTGTCCATTACGGTTGATTATTCTTTCGAGCTGAACACTCTCATCCACATCAACAAAGATTCGAAAATTATAGTAATCCCACAAATTATTATGACAAGAATATGAGCCTTCTATGATTGTAATATCGCAAGGTGTTACATCAATTGGAGGCATAAGGCTTTGGGTCTTACAATTAAATGGCCTGTATGAAAAAGCCTCTCCACTACTAAGCGGCAACAAAACTTCCTTAAGAAACCTTTCGTGGTCTACATTTTCACCCGGAATATTCAATCTTTCCTCTTTTCTTTGCTCTGGGCGGAGAAAGAAATCGTCCATATGAATAACATTGCAGGAAAGTATATCTTGCAATTTACTTGCCACGGTTGTTTTCCCTGCGCCACATCGCCCATCAATTGCCACAATAGTCGGTTTATCCAATTCGCTTATTTTTTCAATAATTTTATTATACATTAATAGTTCCCTTTTGTTTATCCTTTGAGAACGGAACAAGATTTGCTCTGTTAAGCGCTACCATAATAGTTGGTATTAGAACAAGCTGAAGGATAATTCCAGGTATAGCGGTAACAAAGCCATTTGTTATAAATAGTTCAAATGTAAAAGCATTACCCTTGATTCCTAAGAGGATAACCTGTGCAACGCCCCATACGATTCTACCTGCAAGCATAGCTATAATCATAGAACGGTAAAGAGAGAAAACGCACTTCCACTTGGATTTTGAGTACAAAAGTCCAATAACCAAACCATATGTAGCAAGTTCAAAAGACATGCCAATTGCCACAGGATACATAACAGGCATTGTGAAAAGCAGAGAACGCATAATCGGTGTGATTATCCCAACTACCAAGCCATACTGCCAACCACAAATCAAGCCACATAAAAGCACTGGAATATGCATAGGAAGGAGCATATTGCCAACCTTTTGAATTTGTCCTGTAAGGAGGGGAAGAACCAATCCTATTGCAAGAAACATTGCAGACAGAACCATATTTTTCAAGTGTTTGTTACTCATTTTTTTATTCCACCTTTATTTATTATAGACTGTATTTTTCCTTATAATCCTTATACTGTTTATCAAATTCATCATCACCGTGGGACTTAATATTTGAAAGATACCCATGTGTTTCAAACTGGTCTTCTGCAATCTGTATAAGACAAACAGCGATATTTGAACAATGGTCAGCAACTCTCTCGTAGTTATTAAGCAGGTCATTGAAAACGAATCCCATTTCAATCGTACATTCGCCCTGTTTAAGACGAAGTGTGTGTCCACTCTTAAGTTTAGTTTGCAAACGGTCGATAACCTGTTCGAGAGGTTCAACCTTCTTTGCAAGGTCTAAATCATTTTCAGCAAATGCTCTGAGTGTAAGGTCAGTAATCTCCTTAAGTGCCAGAGACATTGTTTCAATTCCCTTTTGCGCTTCCGGTGAGAATGTAATTTCTTTATCCCTAATCTCTTTAGACACAAGGAGCATATTACAAGCGTGATCACCGATTCTTTCGAAATCTCCGATACAATAAAGCATCTTGGATGTTTCGTGGCTATCATCTACAGAAAGACTCTCACGAGACAACTTAACAAGATATGAACCAAGCTTATCTTCATAAAGGTCTGTTTGTGCCTCTACCTTCTCAATTTCACTGGCTTTTTTATCGTCATATGACATAAGCATATCGATTGTATCTGTAAAGCTTGTTATTGCCATTCTGCCCATCTCTACTGTGATTTCCCTACAGCGGCCAACAGCAACAGATGGTGTTGCAAAAAGTCTTTCATCAAGAAGCTCATACACTTCTTCTTTGTTATTATCCCTTACAATCATTGTAGCAAGTTTTCCAAGGTGTTTGCTGAATGGGAAGAGCATAATAGTTGTTACAACATTAAACACTGTATGTACAAGAGCGACTTGAACAGGATCAATCGCATTATCAATAAATGAAAACTTAATAAAATAATCTACTGCGTAGAAAGCCACCAAAAGAATAACCGTGCCAATAAGGTTAAAAAGGATATGAACAGCAGCAACTCTCTTTGCATTTTTATTAACACCGATACTTGAGATAAGCGATGTTACACAAGTACCAATATTCTGACCCATGATAATCGGTATTGCCATACCATAGGAAATTTGACCCGTTAATGAAAGAGCCTGAAGTATACCAACAGATGCTGCGGAGCTTTGAATAACGCCTGTAAAAACAGCACCAACGATAACACCAACAATTGGATTAGAAAATGCAATAAGTATGCTTGCAAACGATTCACTCTCTGCAAGACCATTTACGGAATCTCCCATCAGCTCCATACCAAACATAAGTATTGCAAAACCCACAAAGATTCTGCCGATATCTGCATTCTTCTTGCCATTATACATCATTATCATAAGTACGCCAATAAGCGCAACGATAGGCGAGAAAGAATCAGGCTTTAAAAGTCTTAAAAAGATGTTTTCATCACCAATACCCGCAAGGCTCAAAATCCAAGCGGTAAGAGTTGTACCAATATTAGATCCCATAATAACGCCGATTGTCTGGCCAAGCGTCATAATGCCTGAATTAACAAGACCAACAAGCATAACGGTCATTGCGGAAGATGACTGAATTGCAATAGTAATACCAGCACCCAAGAGAAGGCTCTTAAATGGGTTGGAAGTCATTTTCTTAAGTGTTGATTCAAGCTTACCACCTGCGATTTTCTCAAGACCGGATGACATAACCGTCATACCATAAAGAAAAAACGCTAGCCCCCCAAACATGGTGAAAAAGTCAAAAATGTCCATAGTTATCCTCCGTAATTCATAAAATACGATATGTTTCTGCAAAATATTATACTATACATCTGGAAATTATTCAAGTTCTTTTTATTATATCAGGCTTTGATCATTCATCACTAATTTGAAAGCCAACCCAAGCTTCTCGGCTGCCCTGCGACACAGATTCATTCGTGTAAGGAATATTTCAAAATAATCCATAATACTTGAGTACTTTGTGTCAACTTCAAGTTTTAGTTCAATTGTCTTTTTATTGCTATCGATATTTATCGATGATTTCTTTACAGAATAATTAACCCTATCGTGAATATCGAAATTGCTATTATCTGTATTGCGAACACGAGTGCTACGAACATCACTTTTATCAGCTATAATTAAAGCTGCCGCAACAGAATTAACCGCTTCACCTGTAGTTTCATCATGATTTCCTATCGCTGTAACAACAACGGCTATATCCTCTGCATCCATACCGAGCTTATCTAATAAACGAAATGCCATAACAGCACCGCTTTGGGAATGGTCAACACGATTTACCAAATTACCAACATCGTGAAGAAGTGCCGCTATCTGCGTAAGCTCAATTTCTCTTTCTGAATAGCCGAGAGTTTCTAATATATATTTTGCTCTTTTGCCAACCTCCGTCACATGGGCGAAGCTGTGTTCTGTATAGCCAAGGGCAGCAAGAGAAGCATCAGCTTGTGTAATATATGTTTTAATTGTTTCATTTTTCATTAATTGCGTTGCTGTAATCATAACTATTCCTCTCTTTCGCTGAAACTAACAGTAAATGTACTTCCCTCTCCCAATCTGCTTTCAACCGCTATTTTACCATTGTTCTGCATTGCTATATGCTTAACAATTGAAAGTCCAAGACCTGTTCCATCCACTGTTTTAGCACGACTTTTATCCACTCGATAGAAACGTTCATATATTCTTTCCATATGTTCAGGCGAAATACCTATTCCTGTATCAGCAACGGATATTTCTTTATCATTAATCGTTATCGTTACTGTTCCGCCTTCT
>JAQVYH010000023.1 GCA_029004515.1 Eubacteriales bacterium
CTCTACAGCGGTGTATCATCTGACCTTACAGATAGAGAAAAGGTTGCTCTTGCATATGCATACAAAAAGGGTGTAACACTTTATGCAGGCGGTCAGATTAACCCAGCAAACGATATTACAATGAAAGAACTCGCTTGTTTGCTCCTTCAGCTTGACGGTAGTATCGCCGGTTTCGAATCAATCGATGTAATCAATGCAAAGACTATGGGTGCTGACCTTTCTATGAACACAGCCCTTGGTTCATATCCTGCAAATGTGGCGGCTTACAAAATAATTGGCAAGGGTATTCCAAACGAAGTTTATACAACTGCTTTCAGCAATGCCAAGGGCAATCCCGTTGATTGTTATAACTTTGTAAGAGAATATAAGGTTGCTCTTGTTCATATGCTTGAGGTAGCTCGAGCAAATGCGCAGCGTAAGGGTGCAGACCTTACTATCGAATACACACCATCCCTGGTTGTTGACAACGGAAATGGTTACACAATGCGTGTTAAGATTACAGCTAATGCAGTTAATGAACCATCAAACCTTTCAGACCTACTTGGTTTTACTGGTGGTTCTGCTAGCGTTATAGTTAAGACAAATGATAAGGTTTATGTAGACATTGTAACAGGATATAAGGTTTCTGAAATGATCGTTCCGGTTGATAAGATGGCAATTGATAAGGTAGTATATACATACTAATATAGTGTTAATAAAAGGGAACAGATTTCTGTTACCTCAGACAGTCGAAAAAGTCGTTCAACCACAAGCAAAATAAAAAGTATTGTTCCATGCTTGTTCTATGAAAAATAATAATATATAATAATGGCGTAGGTTTATCGAAAAACCTACGCCATTGCTTGTTTTCACCCTTCCCCACCTCCTACCATACCTTCGTATGCCGACGATGCCTAGAAGGGCGAGTTTAACCTCCTTTTACGCAGTCTGTCAGCGTGCCGATAAACTCATCGACGCGCTGAGGGAATAGATTTGAGTTCCCTTTTGTTTTCACAAAAAAAGAGCTGTAGCACATATAGTGCTTCAGCTCTTCCTGATTTTTTTAGTATCCTTCATCATTTAGCACGAATAGGGAGTTTCCTTCGAACATTGTTTCTATATCAGTACCAAACTTCTTTTTGAGAATTTCCATTGCTTCAATGAATTTCGGTGGGCGATGCAGATCGTCATGGGTATCTGAACCTAGGATATGTATTTCTCCGCGCTTAATATATTTGAGTGCTCTTCTTCTTGTTTTAAGCTTTGTCAGAGAATCAACATTCAATTGTATTATACAATTGAGGTAGAAGATTCTTTGAATACATCTGTCGCTTGCATCAGTATATCTGTCAATATGTGCAATAATAGGCTTTAAACCCCTCAGGCTGATATCATTAAGCGCTCTATATACCCAGTCACTCCAATATGAATAAGGCAATTCAATGAGTATATAGGAGGTATTTTCGATACATAGACTCTCAAGGTCCTTCATATTGGGGATATCTGTTGTAAGTAGGACCTCAGCACCTTTCAAGATGCGAGGATATTCTTTTCCTTCCATTGCTTCTTTTAGTTTATCATATGCTTCATCCCTGGCTGTCAAAAAATTGTCAAGAGCAATTTTGCTGTAATAAAAGTGTGGTGTTGCAACTACAGTGTCAACCCCACTATCACGGAGTATATCAAGCATCTTCAATGATTGCTCAACACTATCGCTGCCATCATCCACTGACGGTAGTATATGGGAGTGAAAGTCATAAAGCATAGTTTGGTACCATCCTTATTAGTTACTTGTTTAAGAGGCTTATTTAATTTCATTGTTTGTTTCGTTATTTGAAGATTGAGAATGCCCATATCCATCATAGCCGCCGTAGCCATACTTTCCATAGCCATATCTGTTGTATTTGCTATATCTACCATATCTGGTGTATCTTCTATATCTAGTGTATTTGCCATAACGCTTATATCCATACTTGTACTTAGAAGAATATTCGTCAACGTCATTAAGAATAAAACCGTTAGGTTTGATGTTAGCAAGCTCCAGCTTTGCAAGAGCGTCTTTAATAGAACGATGGTCTGTAAACTTCTGTCTTGCAACAAAGAAAAGTCCTGAAATAAGAGGAGAAAGCACAACCGCGTCTGTTACTACATTAACAGGTGGAGTATCAATAAAGATATAGTCATATCTTGTGGATAACTCTTCGATAAGATTCTTCATGCCATCTGAAGCAAGAAGCTCAGCTGGGTTTGGAGGAGTTGTCCCTGCAGGTAAAACTTCAAGTCCATAGAATCCTGTCTGCTTTACAGTATCATCAATTGTAGCCATTCCACCAAGGATATTTGTAACGCCAGCTGAATCCTTTATCTTAAATATCTTGTGAAGTCGTGGTTTACGAAGGTCACAGTCGATGATTAAAACTTTTGATGTGGTCTGTGCAAAGGCAATGGCAATATTAACGCAAGTTGTTGTTTTGCCTTCCTTTGGGAATGCACTTGTGAGAATAATAACTTTACAACCAGGCTTTGTAATGCTAAACATAATATTAGTTCTGGCTGATTTGTATGCCTCCTTAACATCAAAAGGAGATTTACCAGTGAGAAGATGATCAACACGAAGCGAAGTAACAATTTTCTGATTAGTTGTATTATTTTGCTGAGCCATTTGCAATCTCTCCTTTTTTAGCTATTCCCGGTTGGGCTGATGAAGCACTTGGTCCGTAATAATAAGCACTTGTCGCACCTAATGTGTCAAGGTTTGGAATACTTCCCACAACCGGAATATCATAATTCTTAACAAGGTCGTCTTCGTCCTTAACAGATGTGTCCATTAGCTCAGCTAAAAGTGCAATTGCGAGAGCAAGGAGCAGACCAAGGATAAAGCCGAGGGTGATGTTAAGCTTTTCGTTTGGTGAGGCAGGTGATATAGGAAGGGAAGCTTCATCAATTGTGTTAACAGCACCAGCGATATTTGCATCCTGTAGCATCTTTTCTGCATTTGCAAGGATGAGTGAGCAAATAAGATTTGCCTCTTCAGGAGTGTTTGATGTAACTCGTACTTCTAGGAACTCTGTTTCATCAATACCTGAGAGTTCGATCATTGAGTTAAGCTTACTGATTGTGTATTCATCTTCAAGATGGGCTTCTTCACGAATTTTGCTGATAAAGTGATTACTCTTAAGGGCAACCTTATATGTTTCAACAAGTCGTGTAGCAAGATTGATTTCACCCTGAGTCTGATATTTAGCAAGCTCATCAGCGCTTACATGAACATACATAGAACCTCTTGATTCATACGTGCTTTCGATAAGATATTCTGTTATACCAAAGGCTAAAATTCCTCCAACTACGATACCAAGAAGAATTAGCCACCATCTTTTTAGGAATACTTCAAGTAAATCCTGAATGGTCATTTCATTAAGCAAATCAATCTACTCCTTTAATTGTATAGTGTAATTAATGACACGATAACTCATTTTATCTAATATACTTTATCATATATGCATCATTTTGTCAATAAAATTTGATGCTTATAAAGCCTTCAAGACAGTGGAAATTTTGGTATATTCTTCTGCCGCTTTCTCTACATATTCTGAAAGGGAATCGGTTTCTCCCTTTGTGATAAGAGAAACTATTGCACGGCATGCATCAGAAAGCTGAGTCATGCCAAGTTTTGCTGATGTGCCACTAAGGTTGTGTGCCTTTGTGAGCATTGTATCAAAGTGACTCATTTCATAATTTCTTATCATTTCTTCATAGTTTGGGTCAGAAATAAATCTCTTTAAAAATCTCTCATACATTTCCTTCTTGCCCCCAAGCTTTGCGAGGGCAGTTTTTGTGTCAACGCCAATATCATTAAGTTTATCGTACACTGTATATATCTCCTTTTTTATTTATTCGTGCAATTCAATAGGAAGTCCATCGGGGTCACGCAGGAATACAGCTTTGTTTCCTGTATAAGAGTCAAATCTGATGGGCTCTGTTTTGATCCCCATTTTGTTAAGCTCTTTAACATCACGTTCTATATCATCTGTATAAAAAGCAAGGTGTCTGAGACCATATGCCTCAGGATTGGTCACCCTTTGCGGATGGTTTTTCATAGAGAATATCTCAAGCTCACAATCTCCACATTTAAGGTCCAACTTGTAATCATCCCGGTCTTTTCGATAGTTATCTCGGATAATCGTAAAACCCAGTTTGTTAACATAGAAATCCTTTGCTTTTTTATAATCAGATGTGATTATTGCAACATGGTGTATCCTAGATAGCTTCATAATATCAAAGCCCCCTTTTATATGGATACTATTGTATCATAAAATTTTGAATAGTTCAATAAAACATTGCAGGAAATTATAGTTTTTTATAGACAAAAGGGGATAAATCGTGTATAATAATTGGGTTAGTAAGTAGAATCGAAAGGACTATGTAGATATATGCAAAATTCTAGTAGAAAAGCCTTGGTTATCACATATGGCTGCAGACAGAATGAAAATGATAGTGAGCGCATAAGAGGTATGCTAGAAAAGGAGGGGTATGCATTTTGTGAATCGACTGCCGAAGCAGATTTGGTTATTTTCAATACATGCGCAGTCCGTGAAAATGCAGAGCATAAGCTCTATGGCAATGTAGGCGCCCTTAAGGCTTATAAAGAAAGAAAACCTCATATGATTATTGGAATTTGCGGATGTATGGTTCAGCAAGATGGAGAGGCGGAGCAGATTAAAAAACGTTTTCGCCATGTTGACTTTGTATTTGGTACTCACGCAATCCCAAGGCTTCCCAAGATATTACGAGAAGCTTCGCATGAGAGAGTATTTGACACAGAGGAAACAGTAGGTATTTATGAGGATTTACCCATCAAAAGAGATAGTATTCTTACAGCGAATATCCCTATTTCTTATGGATGCAATAACTTCTGTTCATATTGTGTTGTTCCGTATGTAAGGGGCAGAGAGCGCAGTCGTATGCCTGAAGCGATATTAAATGAGGCAAGTGAACTTGCAAAGGCTGGCTGCAAGGAGGTTATCCTTTTAGGTCAAAATGTTAATTCCTATGGTAATGATAACTCGGTTATGAGTTTTCCACAGCTTCTGCGTGAAATTGACAAGATTGATGGTATAGAGAGAATCAGGTTTATCTCATCCCATCCAAAGGATCTATCTGACGATCTTGTTGATGCAATGGCAGAGTGCGAATCAGTCTGTGCACAGCTCCACTTACCTTTCCAATCGGGTAGTGACAGAGTTCTTAAGGGGATGAACAGAAAGTATACTTCTGCAGATTATTTAAAACTTATCGATAAGGCTCGTAGCAGGATTCCGAATATTTCACTTTCCAGTGATGTTATTGTGGGATTCCCTACAGAAACGCAGGAGGATTTTGAGGATACAATCAAGCTTATCAACACGGTTGGGTTTGATACATTATACACTTTCATATATTCACCTCGTCGAGGAACCCCAGCGGCAAAGAAGCCATCTGTTTTGACTGAGGAGCAGATTAAGGCGAATTTTGAAAGACTTGTTGATGTGCAGAGTGGTTGGTCACTCAAGAAAAATAAAGAACTTGAAAATAAAACGCTGCGCATACTAGTTGAGGGTAGGAGTAAGAATAATTTAAACACCTTATCTGGTAGAACAGAGGGTAATAAGGTAGTTAACTTCATTGGCGATGAATCCCTTATTGGTTCATTCGTTGATGTAACTGTGACTAAGGCACTTTCCTGGTCACTTGAAGGCAAAATAAATAATTAAAAGGAGATAAATTAAAATGACTATTATTGAAAAAACACAAGAACTTGGACAGATGATTATTGAATCAGAGGAGTATGTAGCAAGGCAGAAGGCAAAAATCAGCCAGACAGCAGATGAAGGAGCTATGAATCTCATTATGGAATATAATCAGAAGAGAACAGGATTTATGCAGAAACTCCAGAATCCTGAAACAAAGCCTGAAGAGGTTGAAGAAATCAGAGAACAGATGGACAAGGAATACGGAATCCTTACAGCTAACGAATCAATTTCTGGCTATATCGAAGCTATGCAGAATTTCAATAACCTTATGAACCAGGTTAATGGTATTATAGCATACTATGTAAATGGTCAGCAAAATGACGAATGTGGTGGAAGTTGTTCCAGCTGCAGCGGTTGTCACTAATCTGGGATGTTAAAAAAGTGTAGACCGCATAAAACAATGTATGGATTTAAATCAATATCTAAAGGGTAGTAAATATTTGTATAGGAAGTAAAATTCGTATGCTACAAATTTTATGGAATTTAATGTTTTATGCTATAAACAAATATCACAATCTAGAATGAAGAATTATGGAAGAGAATCTCTTTTAGAGGTTCTCCTCTGTAATATTTATAGTACTATGTAGACGGAGGGTACATTTATGGGCGAATATTCACCTATGATGAGTCAGTATTTCAAAATCAAAGAGCAATATGAAGACAGTCTCTTGTTCTTCCGTCTGGGAGATTTCTATGAGATGTTTTTTGATGATGCCATAACTGCTGCAAGAGCGCTTGACCTTGTCCTAACCGGAAGAGACTGCGGACAGGCTGAGAGAGCTCCTATGTGTGGCGTACCCTTTCATTCAGCAGAAAACTATATTGACCGTCTTGTTCAGCAGGGCTATAAGGTGGCAATTTGTGAGCAGATGGAGGATCCATCTCAAGCAAAGGGAATTGTACGACGAGATGTAATTCGTGTTATTACCGCCGGTACAGTCACAAGTGAGAATATTCTTGAAAATAAGCAGAATAACTTTTTATGTGCGATATATATTGGTGATGGTAGTGCAGGCATTGCATTTTGTGATATATCAACAGGTGAAACCTCTGCAACAGAGGTTATCTCTTCTGAACTTACAACAGATATTATCAATGAAATAGGTAGGAATCTTCCGAGCGAAATTTTGATTAATAAAACAGATTCTCTTAAATCTATTACGAATCTTATAAGCGACAGATTCTCTGTAACTCCCGAAGCGGTGGCAGACTTTGCAAGTGATTATACATACGCTCTTGAATGTGTAGCAGCACAGTTTGGTGATAATCCCCTTGGGGATAATCGCAATCTTACTTGCGCTGTCGGTATGCTTATGGATTATATTAAAAAGACCCAAAAAAGGGATATGCCACATATTTCTTCTGTTAATGTTTACTCTGATGCACAGTATATGGGTATGGACTATTCAACTCGTCGCAATCTTGAACTTACTGCAAATATGCGTGAGAATAAAAAAAGGGGTTCGCTTCTTTGGGTTCTTGATAAAACATCAACCTCAATGGGCGGTAGAATGCTCCGTAGCTGGATTAATAAGCCACTTCTAAATTGTGGACAAATTCTTAATCGTCAGGGTGCTGTTGCAGACCTCTTTAGCAGTGTAATTCGTCGTGATGAGATCAAGGAACTTTTATCTCCCGTTCAGGATATTGAGAGAATTATGGCAAAGGTTGTTACAGGCAGTGCCAATCCAAAGGATTTACTTGGACTCGCCGCATCCCTTAAGGGGCTTCCTGAAATTAAGCAGGTTACTGCTCATTCAAAGAGTAAGTATATACAGGATTTATCAGAAAAAATCGATACAGTTGATGATGTTTGCAGTCTTATAGAATCAGCCATTAGTGAAAGTGCCCCTATGGTTGTTCGTGAAGGGAATATAATCAATGCTGGCTATAATGCAGATGTCGATAAGAATCGTGATGCTATTGAAAATAGTTCACAATGGCTTGCCAAGCTTGAAATGAGAGAGAAGGAAGAAACAGGAATTAAGAATCTTAAGATCACTTATAATAAGGTTTTTGGATACTATATTGAAGTATCAAAGTCCAATATTGCTCTTGTTCCTGACAGATACACCAGAAAGCAGACTCTAACAAACTGTGAAAGATACATAACGGGTGAACTTAAGGAGTTTGAAAACTCAATTCTTGGTGCAAAGGACAGAAATTGTGCTTTGGAATATGAGCTATATTGTGAAGTAAGAGATAAAATCGCACAGCAGAATGAGAGAATCCTTGCCACTGCACGCACAATTGCAGAGCTTGATTGTATTAATTCTCTTGCCATTGTTGCGGCAGAAAATAATTATGTTATGCCTACAGTTAATATGGGTGACAAGATTGTTATTAAGGATGGAAGACACCCTGTTGTAGAGCTTATTCAAAAGAATGCCCTTTTTGTCCCTAACGATACAACTCTGTCAGAGATAGACCGTGTGGCGATTATCACAGGCCCTAATATGGCGGGTAAATCTACATATATGCGTCAGGTTGCACTCATAACCCTTATGGCGCAAATAGGAAGCTTTATACCTGCAAGCTATGCAGAGATTGGTGTTGTAGACAGAATCTTCACAAGAGTTGGTGCAACAGATGACCTGGCTCTCGGACAAAGTACCTTTATGGTGGAAATGACAGAGGTTGCCAATATTCTTGATAACGCTACATCCAAGAGCCTTCTTATTTTGGATGAAATCGGCAGAGGTACAAGCACTTTTGATGGAATGAGTATCGCATGGGCGGTTATTGAATATGTTGCAAATAAGAAAAAGCTTGGTGCAAAGACGCTCTTTGCAACTCACTATCACGAGCTTACAGAACTTGAAGGTAAACTCGATGGAGTTAAGAACTATTGTATCGCAGTTAAAAAGAGAGGGGATGAGATAATATTCCTTCGTAAAATTATTCTTGGCGGTGCTGATGATAGCTATGGTATCGAGGTAGCGGGTCTTGCAGGGGTTAAAAAGGAAGTTATCAAACGAGCTAAAGAAATCCTCCATGACATTGAAACTGATACAGAGCATAGCTTTGCAAAGGGTACAATGCCAACAAGTACTACACCCGCAATGCCTTTGTTTGAAAACAATTACGAAGAGATTATCGATATCCTTCGCAATATGGATATTACAACAATTACGCCTATTGAGGCACTTAATAAATTATTTGAACTGAAAAATATGACCGATGCATTTTAATTGGTATATTTAAGCATAATGAAAGGGAGTGAATTTGCAAAGATGGGAAAGATAAATGTTCTTGATATGGAGGTTGCCAACAAGATTGCCGCAGGTGAAGTTGTTGAAAGACCTGCTTCCGTTGTTAAGGAGCTTGTTGAAAACTCCATTGATGCAAAAAGCTCTATAATAACTATTGAAATTGAAAATGGAGGAATCACACTCCTTCGTATTACAGATAACGGCTTTGGTATGTCTGCTGAGGATGCCCAGACAGCCTTTCTGCGTCACGCTACGAGTAAGATAAGGACTGACTTGGACCTTCTTGCTATTAGTAGTCTTGGCTTTAGAGGCGAGGCACTTTCCTCAATAGCCGCTGTTTCAAGGGTTACCCTTTTTACTCGTGAAAAGGGCGTTGATACAGGTTTTAGCCTTAAGATTGCTGATGGACAGATTATAGAAAAAGGCGTAGTAGGCTGTCCTGAGGGTACTGTTTTAGAGATTAGAGATATTTTTTACAATACTCCTGCCAGAAGAAAATTTTTAAAGAGCGAAAGAACAGAGGCGGGATATATTGCAGAGATTATCGAAAAGATTACTCTCTCATATCCTCATATTGCATTTAAATTCATATCAGACGGCAGAGTAAGACTCCAGACCTATGGTGATGGAGACCTTAAGACAGCTATATATAATATTTATGGTAAAGAGTTTTCTCATTCTGTCCGTGAAGTTAATCTTGAAGCGGCTGAGATTAGTGTTGGTGGTTTTGCAGGGTTGCCGATTCTTAGCAGAGGAAACAGAAGAATGCAGAACTTCTATGTTAACGGACGATTTGTCAAATCACCCATGCTTACAGCGGCCGCAGAGGAAGCATATAAAAATAGGGTAATGATTGGAAGATTTCCATTTTTTGTTTTAAGCATCTCCCTTCCTGCAGAGAATGTAGATGTTAATGTTCACCCAGCGAAAACGGAGGTAAAGTTTGCTGACGAAAAGGCAGTCTATTCAGCAGTTTATTCAGCTGTGACAATTGCTATAACAGAGGGCGGACCTGTGTCCGTTTCTGCTCCTGTAAAGGTAGCACCGCAGACTGCTAAAGCCCCCGAGCTTGTTCCGATATCAGGGCATACAGAGATAAAGAAGATTGAAAAGCCCCAGTTTGAGATGAAGTCTCAGGCGGAAACGGAAAATATTATTAAGGAAATTCATAATGTATTTATGGACAAGCCCTTAGTAGAAAAGCCCGTTATGGAAAATATTGCTCAGGAAAAGCCAAAGCTTCAATATGAGGAGCAGATAATAACAATAGACAGAATGCCAGTACCTCACACAAATCTTGATGCTACGATAACTTTGTCATCACCTGCTCAGCCTGACATATATGGCAAAACACAGGTGGAAAAAGAAAAGGAAGAGGAAACAGAATATAGAATTATAGGTCAGCTTTTTGACACTTATATACTTATTGAGCGAGGTGGCGGTTTTGTGCTGATTGACCAGCATGCTGCCCACGAAAGACAAAAGTATGAAGAGCTTAAAACCCTCAAAACAGGTAGCCAGATTATGCTCATACCAGCCATAATCAAGCTTACACCTGTGGAGTTTAGAGCAGTGATGGATAACCTTGATATGTTTGAGGAAATAGGTTTTGAGCTTGACGATTTTGGAAACAATTCGATAGCTGTTCGTCAGACCCCTGTTGCGCTTGAGTCCTCACTTATTCAGGATATTATAGAAGAAATCACAGAAAATATTATCACAGGTAAAAAACAAATCCGTGCAGAGGTGCAGGACAGAGCACTTTATACCATTGCGTGCAAGAGTGCTATCAAGGCAAACAGAAATATATCACATGATGAAATGAAGGCTATTGCTGATTGGGTTTTCTCTGTTAAGGGAGTAAACACTTGTCCTCATGGCAGACCTGTAAGCATTGAACTTACAAAATATGAGATAGAGAAGATGTTTGGTAGAGTATAGACAGATTAAGGAGCTATTGTATGATTCCCGTAGTTGTGATTGCAGGGCCTACTGCCAGTGGTAAAACAGCCCTGTCAATAGAGCTTGCTAAGAGAATAGATGGGGAAATAGTCTGCGGTGATTCTATGCAGATTTATAAGTATATGGATATTGGTTCTGCAAAGCCTGATGAGGAGGAGCGAGATGGCGTGCCACACCACCTTTTTGGCTTTGTTGACCCACGAGATAATTTTTCTCTTGCTGATTATCTTGGCGTAGCCCATAGCGCATTGGCAGAGATTCATTCCAGAGGAAAAACCCCTATTGTCGTAGGTGGAACAGGACTTTATATTGATACTCTCATCGATAACATAGTTCTTGATGATTCAGAGCCTGATCCCCAGTATAGAGAACAATTAAAAAATCTCTCGACTACATTCGGCACAGAATACATTCATGATATGCTTAAATATATAGATGAGCAGCAGTCACTAAAAATTTCAAAAAACGATGAGAAGCGAATCATACGTGCTTTGGAAATATATCATAAAACAGGCAAGACAAAAACAGAGCTTAATATATTGTCTAGAAGCCAACCGTCCCCATACAAAAGCGTCTGGTTTGCTGTTGATATTGACAGAGAGGTTTTGTATGAACGAATAAACAGGCGAGTTGATATTATGCTGCAAAAGGGTCTGGTTAATGAGGTGAAGTCACTCCTTGATATGGGTGTTACCACTGATAATACATCTATGCAAGGTATAGGTTATAAGGAAATTGCAGAATATATATTAGGAGAGTGTTCTCTTGAAGAAGCGGCTGATATGATAAAGCAAAGAAGCCGCAATTATGCAAAAAGGCAAATGACCTGGTTTAAGAGAAATCCCCGAATAAATTATGTGAGTTTTGATAAAACAGAGACAATGCTAAAATATTGCACAAAATTTATTTAAACATATAGGAAAATATAAAATAGTATGATATACTCGTTATAATATAATAATTAGAGATGAAAAAAGATTTTTACTTTGCATCAAGAGAGGGGTCATTATGATTAATCTACAAGACTTATTTTTGAATCAATCAAGAAAAGAACACACTGTTGTTACAATTTATCTTATGAATGGTTTTCAGTTTAAAGGGATTGTAAGAGGCTTTGACAGCTATACAGTTGTGCTTGAAAGCGAGGACAGACAGCAGCTTGTTTATAAGCATGCTATTTCGACTATTGTCCCTTCAAAGAAAATTGCGATCAGTCCACAAATGATGGAAGAGCAGTAATATTGTAATTAGTTAGGTTGTTAGAATTATGAAGATAAAACACGCAAAGAGAAAAAAACACAACAGAAACGCAACGCTGAAGGTTGTTATTTCAGCGGTATTTGTGATACTTATTTTACATTTTGTTTTTTTTGTATATTCTGATGGACCGAAGACCAGTGTGGCGAGAGCCGGCAGTATTGAAAATGTAATCAGTACATCAGGATATGTAATTCGTGAGGAATATGTCCTCAATTCTCCTGCAGATGGTACACTCAGCTGTCTTGTGGGGGAGGGAGAGAGAGTCTCGAAAAACTCCATCGTTGCAGGAATATATACAGGAATTGAGGATGAGGAGACTCAGCTTAAGCTTAATTCCATCAATGAAAGACTTCTTGCGTATGGAGAGGGGATAAGCAGTGAGCAGTACAAGGCTGATGAGACCTTTTCCGTTGAATATCAGACCCGTACAACTATTAATAATATAGTTGCGGCTACGCAAAAAACAGATATGGAACGGGTTCTTGAAGAAAAGCAGCAGCTTGTACGAGTGCTTGATAGATACAAGTCATCTGATGAAGAAACTACATATGCGTCTCTTGTCCGTGAAAAACAGGAGATTGAAAGCTCGTTAAATGCTGTTAGCAGTCAAATCACAACACCTGTATCAGGCGTATTCTCTACACAGATTGATGGATTTGAGAGTTTTTTTGATACAACTGATATATCAAAGATCACCGCTGATATCTTAGATAAGGCTGACAAAATAAGCATCAAAAAAAACAATTCAAAGGCAATTCAGGACAAGCCCGTTGCTAAGATTTTTGATAACTTTGAATGGTATTATGCTGCACAGCTTGATGCGAATCAAGCTATGGATCTTCGTATTAATAGCACAGTTAAGATTCGTTTTTCAGATATTTCAAATGATTTGCTGCCTGCAACAGTATGTGCACTTAATAAAACTGCTGATGGAAGAACTGTTATGGTGATAAGCTGTAACCGATATGAGGATATGATATATCGTCTTCGTCGCGCTGAAACTGAAATTGTTCTTGGTACATATTCAGGATTAAAATTGCCAAAGGCGGCTATACATATGGATGAAGAGAATAGAACAGGCGTTTATGTTCTTCGTGATGGTGTTATGCTATTTAAACAGGTTGAAGTTTTATATGCCGGTGATACCAGCATTATTATTAAAGAATCAACATCTTCATCAGGTGTTATGCTTTATGATGAGGTTATTGTTAGTGGTAGAAATTTACAGGATGGGCGCCGATTATGATAGAAGATACAATAAAAGAGATACAATCTAATATTTCCAAGGCTGCTTCTGTTAGTGGCAGAGATGAGAAGGACATTACGCTTATTGCAGTGAGTAAAACTTACTCTCCTGAGCATATATTTCCGGCTGTTGAATGTGGCGTATGCGACCTTGGTGAAAACCGAGTTCAGGAAATTATGGAAAAGTATGAAAAGATACCCAACGTTCGTTGGCATCTAATTGGGCACTTGCAAAAAAATAAAGTTAAGTATATAATAGATAAAGTACATATGATTCATTCAGTTGATTCCTACGAATTAGCACAGGAAATCAACAAAAGAGCTGAATCTATCGGAAAAATACAGAAAATTCTCATACAGGTAAGTATGGTGGGTGAAGAAACAAAATTCGGGGTAGACCCGAATTTATGTCTGGATGTAATAAATAAAATTTCGAGGTTGAATAATTTAAAAGTCTGTGGTATAATGACGATACCACCAATATATAGTGACCCGAATGATACCAGACGGCTGTTTAAAAACTGCAAAAAACTGTTTGATGAAATAAAGGCTATTAATATTGAAAATGTGAATTTTGAGCACCTTTCAATGGGAATGTCAGCTGATTATCCCATGGCAATTGAGGAAGGCGCAACAATGGTCAGATTAGGCCGTATTATATTTGGTGCGAGGGATGCTTCGCCCACCAAATAAGTTAAACATAGAATGATTTTCATTCAGTAATATACAACATATGAATATTAATTTAGGAGGAAATAAGAAATGGCTGGAATTGTTGAAAAAATTATGGGTTCATTGGGTTTTGAAGTTGACCCCGGAGAAGAAAAAGAGTTCCTCGAAACTCAGGCAGAGGAAGAACAGATTACTAACCCTGCTAACAGAAGAGGAAAGGTTGTTAATATCAACACAACAACTCGTCTAAATGTTGTTGTAATTGCACCTGAAACTTTTGAAGACGCAAGAGATATAGCTGATCACCTCAAGGCAAAGAAACCTTGCGTTGTAAATCTTGAGAGCGTTGATAAAGAAATCTCAAGAAGAATTATTGACTTCTTAAGCGGAGCAGTTTATGCACTTGATGGTAGCATACAGAAAATCTCAGCAGGTATTTTCCTTATCGCCCCATACAATGTAAGCATTATGGGTGACTTCAAGGACGAACTTCGTAGCAAGGGTGTTTTCCCTTGGAACTATTAATTTATTAGAACAAAATCAACAATTTATTATAAGCTATGTAGTATATTTCCGTTAATGCATTAACGGATGGTTTATGTACCCTTAAATGGTAAATTTTAATGGTGATTGTAGACCGCACAAACGAAATAAAATGAGTATAATCCATCATTTTTCTATTGCAAAATGATGGATTTTGTGTTAATATAAAAAATAATGGGAAATAATTGAAATTTGTTTTTATGCAATTATTGCGTTGATGAAAACAGACGTGAAAAGGTAGGGAGAGGGGTAATTTATGATAAGAGGTCTTATTAAAAAAAATCCAATGGTGCTCGTTCTACAAATGTTTATGGATTTAATTCTTATTGATATTTCTTTGCTTTTATCTAAAGTTTTATTTTACCACTTTGTAGAGAAATCCCCTAATGATATGATTACAATTACAGATCATGTGTTTGAATTGGTGATATTTTCTATTGTGTTTGTTGTTGTATACGCAGCATTTGGTATATATAATTCTGTTTTAAGATATATAAGTACATTTGATATAATAAAGCTATTGATTGCTACATTTGTAGGAACACTTGCAAGTGCTATGGTTGCCTCAATCCCAGCATTAAAGATAGCAATTCATTTTGATATTCTTCTATTTTTCTTTTTTATTCTTTCGTTTAAATGCGCTATTTACATTATTTACAGATATGCATATGAGAAAATCAAGAGAATAAATTGTGACGGGGAAAGTCGAAAGAGAATTATGGTTATCGGTGCCGGGGATGCCGGTGCACTAGTTGTCAAAGAATATTTAAACAATCGTTCGATAGATGGACAGCCTATTGTTTTCATTGATGATAATGTAGCACTTCACGGAAGAACAATTTATAATATTCCTGTTGTTGGTGGAAGAGAGGCTATCGTTTCTTCAGCAGAAAAATATAAAATTAATGAGATAATTCTTGCTATTCCGTCAGCCCCAAAGATTGAGTCTCAAAAAATTCTTAACATATGCGCAGAAACAAATTGCAAACTTAAGATTATGCCTGATTTCGGTGCTGTATTTGCTAAAGACGCAAAGAAGAATATACGAGAAGTTAAGATTGATGACCTCTTGGGAAGAGAAGAAATCGAAATTAATGAACAGGATGACTTTAAATACATAAAGAATGCGGTTGTTATGGTAACCGGCGGCGGCGGTTCAATTGGTTCTGAACTTTGCCGACAGATAGCCGTGGCTGGGCCTAAAAAGCTCATTATCCTTGATTTCTATGAAAACAATGCTTATGACATTCAACAGGAACTTATAAGAAAGTATGGAGATGCCCTTGATTTGTCAGTTGCAATTGTTTCTGTTCAGGATGCGGTGGCTCTTGAAAAGGAATTTCGCCGTTTCCGTCCTGAAATAGTATTTCATGCAGCTGCACATAAGCATGTTCCTCTTATGGAAGGCTATCCGGAAGCGGCTATAAAAAATAATGTGTTTGGCACTTATAATACGGCTCGTTTTGCATCAAAATATAATGCGAAGAAATTTATTCTTATTTCAACTGACAAGGCGGTTAACCCAACTAACGTTATGGGGGCAACAAAGCGTCTTGCTGAAATGGTTGTTCAGGAATTCAACAAGATAAGTGATACGAAGTTCGCTGCAGTAAGATTTGGCAATGTTCTTGGAAGTAATGGTAGTGTTATTCCTTTGTTTAAAAAGCAGATTGAAAATGGCGGTCCAGTTACTATTACAGACAATAGAATAACAAGATTTTTTATGACTATAAATGAGGCTTCACAGCTTGTTATCCTGGCAGGGTCGCTTACAGATGGCGGTGAGGTATTCGTTCTTGATATGGGGACACCTGTTAAGATTGTTGATCTTGCGAAGAATATGATTCTTCTTTCGGGGCTTAAGCCATATGTTGATATTAATATTGTTGAAGTTGGTCTTCGCCCTGGTGAAAAGCTTTATGAAGAGCTTATGCTTGAAGAAGAAGGTATTGCCTCAACAATGTATAAGAAGATATTTGTCGCTAATCCAGCGCAGCCAACCTTTAAAGATTTAGATGCTGACCTTGATAGAATACGAGCTGTTGTTGATAATAGTGACTTTGATGGAAAGCAGCTTCTTTTATCTCTTGTTCCTACATACAAAGGAAAGCCAACAATAAAGTAACTGGTGATACAAGAAAGGTATAGGGATTTTATGAAAAAGGATGAGAAGGACAATGGCAAAAAGAATACCCCAATTAGAACAGGCTCAGTGATATTGGTGTGTGTTATTTTGTTAACAACAGTTGGATATCTTGGTTATCGAATCGCAAGGGATACTATATTAGAAAAGTTTATTGAGATATTTATGGACGATGATACTACTTTGTCATCTGGAGTTAGTGAGGAAAGTAATCTACAAGAAGCGGCCGAAACGTTTGAGAAGATAAATGGCAAGGAAGTTGAACAAGAGGAAGTAGAACAAGAGGAAGAAGCCGCGAATCCCCAGACTACAAGCAAGCCAAGTACTCCTAAAGATTTGGTTCGACAGATACCGGAGGGAGATAAAAACAGAGCAATAGCGATTGTCTCTTCGGTAGCATCGATAGATGACTGCTGGGCGCTTTATGATCTTGCTATTAACGGAGATCAAGATGCAAAACAGCAGCTTAAAGCAATATATTCTCGGTTTACTCAGTCACAAAGAGATGAGCTATGGTATCTATATGAAAAAAACAAGAATTTGTTGTAATGGGAGATGTCGCAGAGGAGAAATAATTATTGACAAAAGGGATTTTATAGGATATACTTTAATAAATAATACATGACGACAATTAATAATAAATAATATAAGGAGTGAAAGAAAATGAAAAGATTTATCGCGGTAACTATGGTCTTGATGCTTGTAATGAGTTGTATGCCAGTATCTGCTAGAACTCTTCAAGAAATTCTTTTAGATAACGGTGTAGAGGACACAATAGTAAACAACCTTGATTTGGAGGTTAATGTTCCAATTGATATCACTGAGAAGTTTTCAAGTGACAGTAAGTATGTAGACGGTCCTATACTTTATTCACAGGGTACAGAAGCTTCTGTTGATGTAAAGGCCGTTGTTGATCTTGCTCCGGTTAAAAATGCATTTGATAAATACATAGCTGTTGCTATGCTAGCAGCAAATGGAAATCCAGATAAGATTGCTCTTGTAAGCAGTACAAAGGTTTCAGGTACTTTTGTTGTAAATATTCTTATCCCAGCAGATGCTGAAATTCCTGAAAACTACATAAATGCAGTAGGATTTAGCAGTGAAAATGGCGAATGGGAAGACAACCTTTACAAAGAAGTAAGTAGGACATATACAGAGGGTGAGATTGCAGATCAGTTAGAAATAGTTCTTGAAATTACAGATCCTGCAAATGCTAATAAGAAGTATATGACGGCAGCAGAACTTATTGCCAATAAGGACTTCTATTTTGGTAACCTTGAATTCACTTGTCCAAATATCGTTCTTAACAATGAAGGCACATACAAATTCGAAGGCAGTTTGGCCGGTGTTACTAGTATTGAAAATTTAGCAAATATTGCATATGAAGGTGTTCAGAAAAATAACGGAGATGCATTTAATGAAGACCTTACTGCAACCGTTATCATTAAGGAAAGCGAAGGCGGTTCTCCAGCTGGTCCTACAACACCTGACGATACAAAGCCTGATGATACAAAACCTGATGATACAAAGCCTGATGATACAAAGCCTGATGATACAAAGCCTGGTGCTAATCTTACACTTGAAACATATGGCGGTACAATTACAGGTGATGGCAACATCCCAACTAGACAAGGTTTTGAATTCCGTGGTTGGTACTATGATGCAGCATGCACAAAGCCTGTCGCAGATATAACCTCTATCACAGAAGACATTACAATTTATGCTGGATGGACAAACTTAGTTCCACCTGCAACATTAAAGGCAGATAACCATGATGCTTATGTAATTGGTTATCCAGATGGTAATGTTAGACCACAAGCTAACATCACAAGAGATGAAGTAGCAACAATCTTCTATCGTCTCCTCAAGGACGAAGTTAGAAGTTCAATCTTCACCGAAAACAATAACTTTGTAGATGTACCTGCAGAGCTTTGGTCTGCAAAGGCTGTTTCAACAATGGCTAATGGTGGATTCATTAAGGGTGATGCAGGAGTAAACACTTTCAGACCTACAGATGCAATCACAAGAGCTGAATTTGTTGCAATCGCTGCGAGATTCTTAGAGACTGAAACTACTGAAACTAATATTTCATATCTTACAGATATCAACGGTCACTGGGGCGCAGATGCAATTAAGGATGCAGTAAGGGTAGGCTGGATTGCAGGTTATGATGACAATACATTCAGACCTGACCAGTACATCACAAGAGCTGAAGCTATTACAATCATCAATCGTATACTTGTTCGTTATGTCAATGAAGAAGGACTTGTAGATGGTTATGTTAAGTGGCCAGACAATGCTCAGTCAGCTTGGTATTACTACAATGTAATCGAAGCTACAAACTCACATAGCTTTGATCGTGAAGCTGATAAGTCCATTGAATCATGGAAAGCTATTACAGAAAACAAAGTATGGACTGAAAAGTCTGAACACGAAGACACAAATAATTAAGAATAAAATTTCAAATATCCCGAAGAATAATCTTCGGGATATTTTTTTGTTCAGAGCAATATGAGTGTAACCAAAATGTACCAATTAGACTAGAAAATATTTACAAAAAACTATTGAAAATATGCAAAATATATAGTATACTATATAATGTGATATAGTTGGGATTTATCTTAATAATTCACAATCATTTCTTATGAAATGAATAATAAAAAGGGGTGTTTTACTTTATGGAAACAGAGTATTTTTACCTGCTGTCATTCTTGACAGCTGCAGTGGCATTTGCTTTTGCTGGCTATTTATACCTTTGGGTTAAAAGACAGCGTACAGTGAATGAGAAAATCATTGAAGTATCAGAACTCATTAAACAGGGTGCTAATACTTTCATGTCAAGAGAGTATAAAATCTTGGCAAAATTCGGATTTGTTATTGCTATTATCATTATGCTTCTTTTACCCAAGCCCATCTGGAGTGGTGGCGAGTGGCAGAAGAATATAATGATGGGTCTTGCATATATTGCAGGTACTATTCTTTCCGCTATCGCTGGTAAAATTGGTATTTTGGTGGCTACACTTTCTAACTCAAGAGCTGCTGAAGGTGCACAGGAAGGCATTAAGCCTGCATTTTTAATCGGTTTCCGCGGTGGTGCTGTAATGGGACTTCTCGTAGTAGGCTGTTCATTACTTGGCGTTGCAGCAGTTTTGTGGGTTGCCGGTGATGCTTCTATTTTATTAGGATTTTCTTTCGGTGCCAGCTCTCTTGCATTGTTTGCAAAAGCTGGTGGCGGTATCTTTACAAAAACAGCTGATATATCTGCTGACCTTACAGGTAAAGTAGAACTTGGTATTCCAGAAGATGATCCTCGTAACCCTGCTGTTATCGCTGATAACGTTGGTGACAATGTAGGTGATGTTGCTGGTATGGGTGCCGATCTATTCGACTCAAATGTTGCCGCTATGGCATCTGCTTTAGTAATCGCAGGCACTAATGTTGCCAATATTAGTATGGTATTCTGCTATGCTATACTAGGTCTTATCGCTTCAATTATTGGTATTGCAACAGCAAGAATTGGTAAGAATGGCAATCCTACAAGAGCGCTTAATTCTTCAACGTACGTAACGACTGCTGCTTTCCTTGTTCTCTCGGCTGGTGCAACAGCATTGTTTGAGGGTTTCTCATGGAAAATTTGGGGTGCTTCAGCAGTTGGTCTTTTAGTTGGTGTTATTATCGGTATCACAACTGACTATTTCACAGACGATTCCAAGCCTATAGTTAGGAAGGCTGCACATGCATCAAATTCAGGCCCTGCATTTACAATACTCACTGGTATGGCTTATGGATTTATTTCTGCTATGCCTGCTATGGTTGGTATTGCTATTTCAGCCCTTGTTGCATTTAAACTTGGAGGTATATTTGGTATCTCTATGGCGGCTGTTGGTATGCTTTCAATCGTAGGTATGATTATTTCTAATGATGCTTATGGTCCAATAGTGGACAACGCTCGTGGTCTTGCAGAGATGGGTGGACTCGGTGAAGAAACTATCCGTATCGCAGATGAACTTGATAGCGCAGGCAATACAGTTAAGGCTGTTACAAAGGGCTTCTCAATCAGTGCTGCAGGACTTACAGTTATTTCACTTTTAGGTGCATTTATGGCAGAGGCTAACTCAGCTCTTTTAGCTGCTGGTAAGGAGTTAATTACAGGCTTTGATATTATGGATCCTACAGTATTCTTTGGCATTCTTGTAGGTGCTTCAATCCCTGCAGTATTTTCTGCAATGCTAATCTTGGGTGTTGATAAGAATGCTCAGAGAATGGTTGCTGAAATTCATCATCAGTTTGATACAATTGTAGGATTAAAAGAAGGTAAAGCAGGTGTTAAGCCTGATTATGACAAATGTATTGACATCGCTACAACAGGTTCACTTAAAGAGCTCATCCCAGCAGGTATGATGAGTATCGTTTCAACAATTGCAGTTGGCTTTATTGGTGGTCCTTTGGCAATCGGTGGTTTCTTACTTGGTAACATAGTAAGTGGTCTCCTTATCGCATTGTTCATGTCAAATGCGGGTGGACTTTGGGATAACGCGAAGAAGTATGTAGAAGCTGGTAACGAAGGCGGTAAGGGCAGTAAGGCTCATAAGGCAGCTGTTATTGGTGATACTGTTGGTGATCCGTTTAAGGATACTGCAGGTCCATCAATCAATACACAGATTACTGTTGTTTCTCTCGTTGCTTCATTGCTTTCATCATTGTTCGTTGCATTTTCAATCTTTGGTTGATAATTGCATGCAGTTGGAGTTAAATATGAAGGCTTCCTTTATCGGAGGCCTTTGTTGTGGAAAATAATTAACGTAGGAGAAGATTTTAATGGAAAAAGTTTTCAAACTTAAAGAGAATGGCACAAAGGTTTCAACAGAAATTTTAGCCGGCATCACTACTTTTTTTGCAATGGCTTATATTATCTTTGTTAATCCTAATATGCTTTCAATGTCCGGTATGGAATGGGGAGCGGTTTTTCTTGCAACAATTATCGCATCTATAATAGGTACACTTATTATGGGTCTTGTTGCTAATGTTCCTTATGCTCAGGCTCCTGGTATGGGTCTTAACGCATTCTTCGTATTTACTGTATGCTTTACGCTTCAGTTTACATGGCAACAGGCATTATCAATGGTTTTCATTTGTGGTCTTATCAATATTTTAATTACTGTAACAAAAATCAGAAAGCAGATTATAAAGTCAATACCAAAGAGCTTGCAGAATGCTATTGGTGGCGGTATTGGTATATTTATCGCTTATATCGGTGTTAAAAACGCAGGTCTTATCAACTTTACTGTTGACCCAGGTGCGTGGTTCTTTGGTGGAAATCCTGCTACAGTTGAACAGGCATTAGGTACTACTGTTATTGCCAATTCAAGCGCAGTTCCAGCACTCGTTACATTAAATAATCCTGCCGTTCTTCTTGCAATCGCTGGTATTTTAATTACAATTGCTCTTCTTGCGCTCAGAGTAAAAGGTGCTCTTATTATCAGTATAATCGCTACAACTGTTTTAGGTATTCCTTTTGGCATTACTAAGGTTGGTGATTCTATCAACTTTATGGAATGTGTAAAGGTTCTTCCTTCAACATTTGGCGTTATCTTCACAAGTGAAGGTATCCCATCATTGCTTAGCGATATTAGCAAACTTCCGCTTGTGCTTATTACAATATTTGCTTTTAGTCTTTCTGATACATTTGACACGATCGGTACATTTATTGGTACAGGCCGTAAGACTGGTATCTTTACTGATGAAGATGAAAAGAATATGGAAACAAATGTAGGATTCAAGTCAAAACTTGACAAGGCTCTCTTTGCCGATGCAACAGCTACATCAATCGGTGCTATCTTTGGTACTTCTAATACAACAACTTATGTTGAAAGTGCTGCAGGTATCGGTGCAGGTGGTAAAACAGGTCTTACATCTGTTGTGGTTGCTATCTGCTTTGCAATCAGTGCATTCCTTGCGGCATTTGTTAGTGTTGTTCCAAGTGTTGCAACAGCACCTATCCTTATTATTGTTGGTGTAATGATGATGAGCTCATTTACAGAGATTAATTGGGAGGATATCAACGAAGCTATTCCTGCTTTCTTTGCAAGTGTATTTATGGCTTTCTTCTACTCAATATCTTACGGTATCGCAGCTGGCTTTGTAACCTACTGTGTTGTAAAGGTTTGTAAGAAAGAAGCTAAAGATATTCATCCAATCCTTTGGATTAGTACAGTATTGTTTATCTTAAACTTTGTATTACTTGCAATCATCTGATTGTTTGCAAACTAAAAATCCGACTGTTTATAACAGTCGGATTTTTTTATTAATGCACATATGATAATGGTTTTAGAAGTATAGTGCAGATAAAACAATAAGACAGGACTTTGCAGTTTGCAAAGTCCTGTCAGACCGTCGAAAAAGTCGTTCAACCACAAGCAAAATAGAAAATATTTATCTATTGCTTGTTCTATAAAAAATAATAATATATAATTATAATGGCGTAGGTTTTATCGAAAAACCTACGCCACTGCTTGCTTTCGCCCTTCCCGACCTCTACCGTACCCTCGTACGCCGACGATGTCGGGAGGGGCGAATTTAACTTCCTTTTTCGCAGTCTGCCAGCGTGTCTATAGGGTTATCGACACGCTGACAGGACTTTGCAGTTTGCAAAGTCCTGTCTTAAATAATTCTATTTACGGTTCATAAATATTTCTTTAGTGTTATGCTTTATGTGGTATGTGTATTATAAAAGCTTTACTAAATAGTTGTTGTAAGAAGCTGCGCTTTGCCCTCTATTGAGAAGTTGCCAAGTGCGGCTGGAACAACCATACTGTCACCTGCGATGAAATCAAGCTCACCATCAGCATATTTGATTTTGCCATTACCCTCTGTACAGATAACCATTGTAAATCCTTTGTCAAAATCCTTTGTGCCATCAAGGTTGTGCTTTGTTGTATTGAAGTATTCACAAGTGATATTGTCGTCCTTTGTAACTTCGCAGTTAGCATCAAAGTCAATGACATCAAGGGCTTTGTCAATGTGGAGTGGACGAAGCTGTCCATCTGCGCCACGACGGTTATAGTCATATACACGATATGTTGTATCAGAATTTTGCTGAATCTCCGCAATAAGAATTCCTGCGCCGATTGCGTGTAGGAGTCCTGCCGGTACAAAGAACATATCACCCTTCTTAACAGGTACAAAGTTAAGCATATCTTCAGGAGCACCACTTCTCAGAGCTGTAGCAAAGTTTTCCTTCTTTGTGCCTGGTTTAACACCAAATACAAGTGTTGCATCCGGCTTTGCATCTATTATGTACCACATCTCTGTTTTACCAAGCTCGCCATTTTCGTTAACCTTGGCATAGTCATCCTTTGGATGTACCTGAATTGACAGTCTGTCATATGCATCAATAAACTTAACAAGAAGTGGGAATCTTTCTTTGTCAAATGATGCAAGAGGTCTGCCAAGCAGGTCAGCATCAAGCTCATTAACAACATCGGCTAAAGTCTTTCCTTTATATTCACCATTTGCAATTGTTGACATACCATTTGGATGACAGGAAACTTCCCAGCTTTCAGCAGTTACTTCATAAGGGGTCTTTTTATTATACAACTCTTTAAGAAGTCCATTGCCCCAAAGATAGTCCTTAAAAACAGGCTCTAATTTAAGTGGATAAATACTCATTATTAACAAATCCTTTCAAATATCAATCTTGATTAGTATTATACCACAGTTGGAGTCGAAAATAAATATAATATTGTAAAAAAAAGTATTTTATGCTATACTCTTTTTATGTTGTCTTTAGGGGGTATATTATGTCATTTGTTCTTACCGATAACGATTTCATATATGAAACTAAAAGAAAAATTCAGGAAAATGCTGGAGTTTTTGGTCGTGTTAAGTTGGAGCTTCAATATATGGCCGACCTTGCTATGATGGAAGAACCACTTTCAATTACGCAGATTCCAAGCCCTGCTGCAAGCGGTAATCCTCACGATTATTTCAGCGAAGGTCCTTATTGGTGGCCTGACCCACAGAATCCCGACGGGCCTTATATAAGAAGAGATGGTGAGCATAATCCAGATAGGTTTGACGGCCATCGCATTATGCTTGAAAAGATGTGCAAAAATGTTCTTGTTTTAGCACAGGCAGGATATTTTCTTGATAAGCCTAGATATACAAGAAAAGCAGTTAAGATGATTAAGGTATGGTTTTTAAATCGCACTACAAGAATGAACCCTAATCTTGAATACGGACAGGCTATTCGTGGAGTTTGCGATGGAAGAGGAATCGGCATTATCGAAACAAAGGTGCTTATATCTGTTGTTCACGCTGCGGGATTTATCGCAGAGAGTGGTAAGTATGATAAAGAGATTGATGGCCTTAAAGAATGGTTTGCAAAATACCTAAAATGGCTTAATGAAAGCGAAAAGGGAATCGAAGAGCGTGAGTGGTTTAATAACCATAGTATATGGTGGACAGCCCAAGCCCTTGATTTTGCGGCTTTTACTGATAATAAAAAGCTGATGGTTGAGTGCTATGACCGTTTCAAAGAAAAGGTTGTAGGCAAGCAACTTAATGATGACAGCGCTTTTGAAGACGAGCTTCACCGTACAAGGTCATATTCATATTATCTATTCAGCCTTAGTGCTTGTGCGGTTATCTGCGAAATTGCTCATACATATGGTGTGGACTTGTGGAATTATAAGTCGCCTGATGGCAAGAGCCTTAAGGGTGCGTTTGAATTTATGTTCCCATACTTTAAAAATATGTTCGGTTGGGAATATCAGCAGATAAGTATTAATGAGTGCCTTAATGAGTCTTTAGCTTTTCAGCTTGCCTCTTTAAGGTATAAAATCCCTGAGTACGAGAAGCCAAATGGCTTACGACGAAAGGATAAATATTTAGTTAATAATATCAGTGATGTGGGAAGCCCTGTTTTATTGCCGGGGTTTTCCTGTTATGAATAAGAAAGGGAATTGACAATTAATGAAACAAAACTCAAAACTTCGTAGTGATTTATTGCTGTTTTTAGCAGCATTCGTTTGGGGAATAGCTTTTGTTGCCCAAGAGGAAGGTGCAAAGATTCTTCAGCCATTTACCTTTAACGCAATCAGAATGACAATCGGTGGATTAGTTCTTATCCCCTTTGTTTTTGCACTTAATGGTAGAAAGAGAGCGCAGAAGGAAGAAGGTTCAGCTAAGACACTTCTGCTTGGTGGTATCCTTTGCGGCACTGCATTATGCATCGCAAGCGCTCTACAACAGACAGGCCTTGGATATACCTCTGCAAGCAAGGCTGGTTTTATCACGGCGCTTTATATGGTGGTTGTTCCTATACTTGGATTATTTCTAAAAAAGAAGGTTAGGCCAGTTGTATGGGTAGCGGTGATGCTCTCTTGTGTGGGTATGTATATGCTTTGCGTAACAGATGGATTTACAGAGATTAATATTGGTGATATTGTTGTAATGCTCTCTAGCTTTTTCTATGCAACACAGATTTTACTTATTGACTACTTTGTTGAGAAGGTTGACCCAGTTAAGCTATCTTGCGTACAATTCTTTGCGGTAGGTATTTTCTCTGCAATTCCTGCTTTGCTTATTGAGCATCCCCCTATTGAAAACATTCTTGCTGCGTGGGGACCGCTTTTGTATACAGGTGTTTTCTCTTGTGGCATTGCCTATACCTGCCAGATGATTGGTCAGAAGGGAGCAACTCCTGCTGTTGCCGCGCTTATTATGAGTCTTGAATCTGTGTTTGCGGCAATCGCCGGTGTGATTTTACTCCCTGCTTCAAATACCCTTTCAGCTACGCAGCTTATAGGTTGTGTCCTTATGTTTGGTGCAATAGTACTTACACAGGTACCAATAAAGATAAAAAGATAATTACAGGGGCTGTAGCAACCCGATATTAAAATCGTTTTGCTACAGCCCTTTTTTAGTCTTTTATAAATAGCCCACCCACTGCGATTCCTAAAAGTATCATCCACGCAGGACTGATTTTAAAATAATAAAGGCAGATAAAAGATAAGCCAAATAATACAGCTGTTATCCAATGATCGGAAGTTACCTTTGCAAAATTCAGTGCAACAAGAAGGATAATCGCAAATACAACTGGCTTTATTCCTGTCATCATGCCTTTTACAAAGGAAAAATCCTTATATTTTTCATATAGCCATACACATAAAAACATAAGGGTTAGGGATGGAAGTATTGCCGCAATTACCGAGACTAATGCTCCAAGCCATCCCGCAACCTTATTACCGATAACTCCTGCAAGCTGTGTTGCAACAGGGCCGGGCAGAGAATAGCTTATTGTCACTGCCTGTGAAAACTCCTGTTTTGTCATCCATTCGTTACTGATAACAGAATTTTCAAGCATTTGTACAATCCCTGTTCCACCGCCATAGCCTAATAGTCCTGCTTTGAAGAACTCCCAAGTCAATTTTAATATATCATTACGCATAGTATTCACCTTTTTTTAGTATTGTCAAGAAATTGTATATTTATCACTATTGCAATTCTCATCCAAAAGTTATATAATATAATCATCATAAATAAGGAGTGAATTTTTTAATGAATTTACCATTTAAAATTGATTTAAGCGGGAAAACTGTAGTAGTTACAGGAGGTGGCGGTGTTCTTTGCGGTAACTTTGCAAAGGTAGTTGCAGAGTGCGGAGCAAAGGTTGCTATCCTTGACATAAGAAAGGAAAACGCCGACAAGGTTGCAGATGAGATTAATGCAAATGGCGGTAAGGCTATGGGCGTTGCTGCAAATGTTCTTCAGAGAGAAAGCCTTGAAGAAGCAAAGGCAGAAATCACAAAGTCTTTTGGTCCATGTGATATTCTTATCAATGGTGCTGGCGGTAATAATCCAAAGGGCTCAACAACTAATGATTACTTTGATCCAAAGGATGTACTTGACCCAGAGGTTACATCATTCTTTGATCTTGATCCAGATGGTATCCAGTTTGTATTTAACCTTAACTTTATCGGAACACTTCTTCCAACACAGGTTTTTGCAAAGGATATGGTAGATAACGGTGGTATCATTCTTAATATCTCATCAATGAATGCTTTCCGTCCTCTTACAAGAATCCCTGCATATAGTGGTGCAAAGGCTGCTATTTCTAACTTTACACAGTGGCTTGCAGTTCACTTTGCTCCAGCTAACATCAGAGTAAACGCTATTGCTCC
>JAQVYH010000024.1 GCA_029004515.1 Eubacteriales bacterium
GGGAGAAGTCTCGGAGCTAATTCCTTTGTAACGAGGATAGCTGTAGGACCGTCTGCACCGCCAATGATACCGATAGACATAGCCTCTGGAATTGTAAATCCAAGGAAAAGAGCACCAAAGAATGCAAAGAATACACCAAGCTGTGCAGCAGCACCAAGAAGTAAGCTCTTTGGATTAGCAATTAGTGGGCCAAAGTCTGTCATAGCACCTACACCAGCAAAAATAAGTGGTGGATAGATACCAAGCTTAACACCAAGATAAAGGAAGTCGAGCAGACCACCCTTTGTTATTATATCTTGAGCGTTCATAATAAAGTTAGGATCTTTACTAACAAAAAGCTCACTGTGAATAACCATATAGTCAGGGTCAAGCTGAAGGTTAGCTAAAAGCATACCAAAAGCTATTGGCAACAAGAGTAATGGTTCAAATTTCTTTACAATAGCAAGATAAAGGAGAACGCAGGCAATCGCAATCATAATAAGATATTTCCAGTTGTCACCAACTGCAAGCATATAATATCCTGTGTCCTTTAAAAAGCCAGTAAAACCTTCTAAAAAGTTCATATAACTAGACCTCCGTTTAATAGTGGTTTACAAGATGAAAACTAGCTAAGACTAACGATTAGATCACCAGTATTAACAGAAGCACCCTTTGTAACATTAACAGAACTAACTGTACCGTCGCTTGGAGCTACGATTTCATTTTCCATCTTCATAGCTTCAAGAACAGCGAGAACATCACCAGCCTTAACTGTTGCACCATTAGTTACTTTTACGTCAAGAATTGTTCCTGGCATTGGAGCTGTTACAGTTGTTGCACCTGCAGGAGCTGCTGTTGGAGCTGCTACTGGAGCAGGAGCTGGTGTTGCAGCAGGAGCTGCTGGTGCTGGCGCTGCCACCTGAACAGGAGCGCTAGCATATACTGCACCGATTTCTTCTACTTCTACTTCGTATGAAGCACCATTAACTTTTATATTGAATTTTCTCATGATAAATTCCTCCTTAATAAATTGGTTTTCTTTTGTAATTACCCGTCAATTTTCTTAATTGACTTAATCTTAAAATCGAACTTCTGAGCACCTGTATATGCTGCGATAGCACCCATAATTGCTGCATCAAACTGCTTGTCATCTCTTGGATCACCATCGGGGAGAGGAGCCAACTTAACAGCTTTCTGTGGCTTTTTAGTTTCAGCAGCTTTCTTAGGAGCTGGAGCCTGCACATTAGTTTTAGATTCGACCGCTTTTTCAGGCTGGGCAACTATTTTATGCATTACTTCCAGCACTATCCAAAGTACAACAAGAACTGCAAAAACAGTAATCAATCCGATTATAGAAACTAAACCACCATTTGCTAATTTCTCTACCATTCTTTTTCACCTCGCTATTAGATAATTGTATTTAAAATAAATTTTTCACATAGTATACATTTTAGACTAAACTGTCAAATTTTACAATATGCAAAATAGATAATTATCTGAACCTATTTATGCTTTTTGTAGAAATTTAACCAAATGAGCAGAAAATTATACAATTTGATTAATCAACCGATCGAATTAAGGTATTTAATTTCTGAAGGCGTAAGATGTCTCCATCTTCCTTCAGGTATATGTCCTAGAGTTAAATTTCCGATTTTTACTCTCTGCAATCTAACTACTTTTTTATCAAGTGCTTCGAGCATTTTTCTGATTTGTCTGTTTCGTCCCTCGTGGATTACAAATTCTAGTATTGTACTGGTACTATCTCCACCGACTTCTTTTACTTGTGCTTCTGATGTCTTTTTCCCATCAATAACAACACCGCTTCTCAGCTTTTTTAGTTCAAGTTCAGAAATGTGTCCTTTTATAGTTACCAAATATGTTTTATCAATAACATGCTTAGGGTGCGTAAGGGAATATGCCAGGTCTCCATCGTTTGTCATTAATAAAAGTCCTTCTGAATACATATCAAGTCTTCCTACAGGATAAATTCTTTCCCTGATCTCATTTGCATATAGCGATGAAACATTCTCTCTTCCTTGTTCGTCGTTCATTGTAGTGACGATTCCGGCTGGTTTATTAACCATTATATATATCTTTTTAGAGCTAATCCGAATAATTTTGCTATCAACCATAATTTCGTCACCATCTGTTACTTTTACACCTAGCTTGTCCACTATTTTACCATTAACAGATACGCGACCGTTAAGTATAATTTCTTCACAGGCTCTGCGAGAAGCGACGCCACACAGAGCCATGTATTTTTGCAATCTCATTTCTTCATTCATAAATTATTCATCCTATCTTTATATGTTTAAAAAAACATTTTAATCTTTTGCCAAATACTTAATGGCGGTTTTTCACTAACTGATTCAAATGCCACTAAATCTACTTGTTTGATTTTTTTGCCATTATAATACAAGGTCCCCTTTCCTAAAACTTCTCCTTTACTGACTGGAGCTTCCACACTCTTAGGGATATCAGTATACTTAACCTTGAATTTATTTGAATCATCATTAATTACTGCGTAGATATCCTCGCTAACGACACAACCTACGCTTTCTTTTTTACCATTTTCAATAGTAATACTGCGAACAGTTTCTCCTGCCGGTGCTATTAATTTACTTTCGCACCTTTCGAATCCATAATCCAATAGAAACTTATGATCATTCCAATCATCAGGCGCACCAAAGGTAACTGCTATAAGTTTTACGCCATTTCTAGTTGCCGATGACACAAGAGTTCTGCCGGCAGACTTGGTATAGCCTGTTTTGATTCCATCTGCTCCTTCATACAAAGATAGTAGCTTATTATGATTTGTTAAGCACCTATTATATGTATGACCTTCCCAAGGAATAGTTTTCTTCTTCGTGGATACGACTCTTGAGAAAGTTTTATTTGAAAGGGCTTCTTTGGTGATTATCGCAAGTTCATATGCTGTAGTATAGTGATTTTCAGATGGTAATCCATGAGGATTTTCAAAATGGGTTTGCTTTAAGTTCATTTCTTTGGCTCTTTTGTTCATCAAGGAAACAAACTTTCTTTCACTACCGCATAATCCCTCAGCAATTGCAAGCGCTGCATCATTTCCAGAACTAAGCATCAACCCATAAAGCAAATTTTCAAGGGTGATCTTTTCACCTTCACCAAGCCAAATAGATGATCCCTCTACTATTGATGCCCTCTTGCTGATTTTAATTTCTTTCTCTAAATCCCCTTTTTCTATTGCTAACAACGCTGTCATTATCTTGGTAGTGCTTGCAGGTTCGGATATAATATGAGCATTGTTTTCATAGATAATCCTACCTACCTGTGCGTCAATAAGAACAGCAGATTTCGCTGATAATGCAAATACATTCTGCGAAAACATACTTGACGCAACTAAAAGTGCCACTAAGATTTTCATACACAAAAAAATCACCTCATAGGAATATATGAAAAGGTGATTTTTAGTATGCACCTACTTTAAAGTAAATGCATATTAATCAATGTCTTTATTCTTTTTCTTAATAAACTTATGCACTAAATCAGATGCAAAATTTACTAATTCCGTCAAATCTGACGATTCAGAAATACTTAGAAGCCTTACATCGCCGTTAGACACGACAAGAAAAGCCACCGGTTCGAGTTTAAGCCCTCCACCTGTACCTCCACCAAAAAGATTGTTGCCGTCAGGTGTTGATGATACACAGTTAAGGTCAGAGCCTCCCATACCAAAACCGAGTGATACTTTAGAAACGGGGATAATAACAGTACCGTCAGGCGTTTCTATTGGTTTACCAATAACAGTATCAACATCAGCAACGCTTTTAATACCAGAAAGAAGAGAGTCAACGACAGATTTCATTGGATGCTCACTCATTATTATTTACCTCCAAATATTATTTTTATTTTATCATAATGTTCATTTTTGTACTTTGAAATAGCTTTCAAAAAAATCAATACATTAAAAACATTAATGCTAATCTGAAACTCAGTCACAAAATTCAGGCCAGATTTATTAAAATTGGGAACAGCGGACAGATAAGATTCTTTAGTAGGTTGTAAAAAATTCCACAGCCAAGAATTAATCTCAGTGAAAAACGCACCTGTAAGTCCTACCGACATACCAGTATACATAGGATCATCCAATCCCAAAGTAATAACACTTCGATAGTAACGGCAATACCCTGTTTTTTTGAATCTATATAGTAATACTTTTAGTTGCTCCTTAGTTTCTTTAAATAGCCCTCTTGCAACATCAAGCCTATTTTTGAAGTCTTTGAATTCCACTTTTTGTTTTGTGGTATAGCTTTTAGTAGTTTCTTTCTTCTTCTTTTTCCTGATGTATGGGAGGTTCCAAAGCTTAAAGTAAATATCTTTATTGACAATTCGAACAGAAATCATAATAGGTAAAAAAACAACGGCTACGGATAATATAATCAAAATAATTAAGAATATGATTAATAATTTCATATACTACACCGCCCTTTATAGTTTTATACATCTAAAGTCTGCTGATAAGCAATTGTTCCTTTATCCCTAAACGGTTCTAACTGCAAACCTTCCAATTCTGGTAAGTCCTTGAGCGAGCTTATACCAAAGCATCTTAAAAACTCTTCTGTTGTTCCAAAGAGAACAGGTCTGCCAGGAACATCAAGTCTGCCTTTTTCTTCAATAAGACCCTTTTCAAGAAGTCTTGTAACTGCATAATCGCAATTAACACCACGGATTTGTTCTATTTGTTGACGAGTAACGGGCTGTTTGTATGATATAACGGCCAAAACCTCCATTGCAGATACAGATAAAGGTCTTCTTACTCTTGGCTCAGTGAGTCTTTGAACATATTCAGCATAATCGTTACGCGTAGCCATTTGGTAGCTGTCTTCAAGTTTGAGAATTTGGAATCCTCTTGTATAGTAATTATACTTTTCTGTTAATGTATCAACTGCATTTTTTACAGTTTCAGCATCACATTCTATTATGTCCGCAAGCTTGCTTAATGATACGGAATCGCCTGAAGCAAACAAAATAGCTTCTATGATAAGTTCAAGCTCTGTCATTTCCATAATTACTTTTCATCCTTTTTGCTTTTTATATTATCTTCAAGAATATATTCACCATCTTGAGTAGTAAGCTTTAATCTATTAAGCTTTAGTAACTCAAGAACAGCCAAAAACCCTGCTACAGCCTCGCTCTTTGAATCCATACTCTTAAATAGTTCCTTGAACTTAATCTTCTTTATATTCTTAATTTTCTTAAGAATTGACTTAACCTTTGTAAAGACTGAAATTCTGGGTTTAAGAACAATTTGTTCCATTTTTTCACGAATATCGGTGTTATAGCTCGTGTTTTTGTCATGTAATCCCACAAGTGACTTAATAAGATTCTCAATAGTTAGTTCCTTGAATGATTTATCAATAATCTTACGCTCGATATATTCAGGGGTTTTTACAACCACTCCTGAACCTGCCTCTTCATACTGACGAAGATACAAAGCAGCTGCTTTGAAATTACGATACTCAATAAGTCGTCTCGCAAGTTCCTCACGAGGATCTTCTTCATCGACTTCTTCCTCGTTTTCCTGCGGCAAGAGCATCTTGGACTTAATCTGCAAAAGCTGCGCAGCTATTACAAGGAATTCGCTGGAGGTATCAAGGTCAAATTCTTTGAGTTTTTTGATATGCTCCATATATTGATCAGTAATACTGGAGATTGGAATATCACAAATATTAACTTTATTTTTTTGTATGAGATGCAGTAACAGGTCTAGAGGACCTTCAAATGCATCTAAGTTAAACTTAATGCTTTCCATTCTTTTCTCCTTAAAAAGGCAATATATCGATTAATTTGTTCATTAGGTTCCATATAACACCGCTAACGCCACTTATTATACCAAGTCTAGATATTATTATAATAACAAGATATACGCCAATAAAGCCAAACCGTTCTATAGAATAGACTATATTCTGGAACCTATATGGTGCCCAAGCAAGAAAAATCTTTGAACCATCAAGGGGCGGTATTGGCAGCAGATTAAATACAGCAAGTGTTATATTAAGTGATGCCATAGTGCCAAAAAACATTGAGCAGGCGTTAATTACATTTTCACCTATGGTTCCTGAGTAATATAGATTAACGCAAACTTTGCTGAATATAAGAAGAGCTAAAAATGCAAGAATTAAGTTAGATAAAGGCCCTGCAATGGACACAAGTGTTTTATCTCTTTTAGGGTTTTCAAAATAACGGGAGTCAATAGGAACAGGCTTAGCCCAACCAAACCCTACCAAAAGTATTAATATTGTCCCCAATGGGTCAAGATGCTTGCGAGGATTAAGTGTAAGTCTGCCATAATTTTTAGCAGTTGGATCACCTAATTTATATGCAACAAACCCGTGAGCTACTTCATGAATTGTTATAGAAAAAACAAACAAAACTAAAGTAGTAATTATATCTATAAGGGAAAACTTCCCTGTTAATAAACCACCTACCATATTATCAGTCCTTATCGTTTTTTAAAATATCGTCATATGATTCTCTTTCGATTACAACTTTGTCCTTGCCACCGCTAACAAACACAACTGGAGGCCTTGGAATTCTATTATAATTACTCGACATCGAATAGTTATATGCACCTGTTGAAAGTACAGCAAGCAAATCTCCCTCAGAGATTTTAGGCATTTTAGCATCTTTGATGATTATATCACCTGATTCACAGCACTTACCTGCAATTGTAACAGTCTCATCAGCCTGTCCATCAGGATTTGAAACTAATTTAGCCTCATATTCTGCGTTATACAGAATATATCTAGGATTATCAGACATACCACCATCAATAGAAACATATGTTCTTACATTAGGGATATTTTTAACATTTCCTACTGTATAAAGTGTCAAACCAGCAGCACCGACGATTGAACGGCCAGGCTCCATAAGAAGCATTGGTTTTGAAAGATTGTTCTCTTCACAAACCTTATTGATTTTATCCGAAATTTTGCTGATAAACATTTCATATGGAACATGTGCATCTTGAGATGTATATTTAATACCATATCCGCCGCCAAGATTGAGCTGTGACACTATAATATTATGTTTTTCCTTAAGTAAAACAACAAAACTAAGCATAGTTTCAACAGCTGATTCAAACGGTTGAAAATCAAAAATCTGCGAACCAATATGACAATGAACACCAACAATGTTAATGTTGCTCATTTTTGATGCAAGGATGTATGCTTCTTCTGCTTCACCTGTTTCCAACGCCACGCCAAATTTTGAGTCAATCTGACCTGTCATAATAAACTCATGTGTATGAGCTTCGACACCAGGTTTAATTCTAAAAGCGATATCTACTGTTTTATTAACTGACTTTGCATAATCGTTAATTCTATTAAGTTCAGTTATATTGTCTACAACAAAGCATCCAACATTGTTATCAACAGCAAGTTTAATTTCATCAGGAGTTTTATTGTTTCCATGAAAATAAATCTTTTCTGCTGGCATACCAGCCTTAAGTGCTGTATAGAGCTCCCCTCCAGACACAACATCTGTGCCCAAGCCCAACTCACTAACAAGCTTATATATATACTTACAGCTAAAAGCCTTACTTGCATATAAGATAAGAGATTCTCCATCATAATACTTCTTTGTTGCATCTCTATAAACACAAGCATTCTTTACTATAGTATCTTCGTCCATAACATATGCTGGAGTTCCATACTTTTTGGCGATGTCTTTAAGTGAAATACCGCCCAATGTCAACATTCCCTGATTATTTTTTGAAAGCCCTTCCATTATATACATTAAATCTTTTCTCCTCACAATAAAATACAAATTCAACTAGTTTACATTATATACCTACAAAGCCAAAATGTCAATAATATCCATGATTTTAGTAACAAAAAGCGCCTTCTTTTAACAGAAAGCGCTTTAAATAATTATTTAATTTGACATCTGCACAGTTTCCCAAGCTTTATTATACTTTTTAAATGCCTTTTCATTATAAACAAATGTTTCACAATTTGAAAGAGTTTCGGCACTAGGATAAAGAATATCAAGATTATCCATATCATTCTTAAGTTCTTCATAGATACCCTTTATTGGAGAAGTATAACAAATGAACTTAGCATTCTTGGCTGCAACATCTTTTCTGCAAAGGTAATCGATGAACTTATATGCAGCATCTACATTCTTAGCATTTTTTGGAATAACCAAAGCATCTACCCATTTATTACTACCCTCTTTAGGAACAACGTATTCAAGGTCGTAATCTTCACATTCATCAACAGCAGCATAGGCGATACCTGAATATGTTAGTGAGATAGCTGCTTCGCCACCAATCATACTATCAAGGATATCATCACCCATATACGTTCTGATAATGCCCTTCTGCTTTATAAGAAGGTCTGTTGCCTCCTTGATTTCCTTGTCATCGTCAGTATTAGTCGAGTAGCCAAGATATTTAAGTGCGGCGCAAAGAGCGTCTCTTTCACTATCAAGCATAAGAATATCATCCTGATATTTCTTGTCAAAGAGTGCTGACCATGAGTCTATAGAAGTTTTCGTCTTGTATTTATTGTACAAGATACCAAGAGTACCTGTCATATATGGCACAGAATATTCATCATTTGGATCATATTCAAGACCCTTGTAGCTTTCGTCTATATTGGCATAATTCTCAAGCTTTGAGGTATCAATCTTTTGTATAAGGTCCTCTGATATCAGCTGATTGACCATATAATCAGATGGGACTATAATGTCGTATGATGAAGTGCCTGAGCTGATCTTAGCATGCATACTTTCGTTTGTGTCAAATGTTTCATATACGATTTTGATGCCTGTTTCGTCTTCAAAATCCTTGAGAATATCCATATCAATATATTCTGATACATTGTAGATATACAGCTTTTCCTGATTTGAACATGCGCTAAAGGATAAACACAATCCTGTAATAATCGTTAATAGAGTAATAATTGAGATATTTTTTTTCATTTCGCCTTCTCCTTTTCGCTTCTAATGTTAATAATTATTAGTAATAACATAACCGCTATAAACATAATAGCTGATAGTGCATTCATAGTAGGTTTAATACCCGTTTTAACAGTAGAATAGATATAAATAGAAAGGTTATTTACACCTGAACCTGTATTGAAAAAGCTGATTACAAAGTCATCAATTGATAGTGTAATCGCAATAATAAAACCGGAAATAATACCCGGCATAATGTTCGGTATTATAACATGGCGTAGTGCATACCAATTGCTTGCCCCCAAGTCGTTAGCCGCCTCAACAAGGTTGGTATCAAGCTGTGTGAGCTTTGGCAACACCGACATAATAACATAAGGAATATTAAAGGACAGGTGAGCAAGAAGCATTGTACTCCAGCCAAGTCTAACCTTTAAAAACACAAAAAGCAGCATTAATGATACACCAGTTACGATATCAGGATTAATTACAGGCAGATATGTTATGTTCATTACGAGGGGTTTCATTCTTCCTCTCATATAATGAATACCAATAGCTGCCAGGGTCCCAACAACAGTTGCAATAACAGCTGAAATAAAAGCTATTGTAAGCGTATTATAAAGCGCTGCCCTTATCTGGTCGTTGTGGAATAATTCCCTGTACCATTTAAGGGAAAACCCGCCCCAATTAGCTCTTGAACGCTCAGAATTAAATGAATAAACAATCATAATTATAATCGGAGCATATAGGAATAGATAAATAAGGCCTAAATAAACCTTGGAGATAGATTTTCTCAAAACAATCCCCCTCCTTGCCCTTCTTTATCTGATTTGGAAGTTATAGCTACTGATATCAGTATTAACACCAAAAGTACAACCGAAAGAGCAGAACCCATACCCCAGTTGTTATAATCAGTAAACTGCTTTTGAATCGCGTTACCGATAAGATAACTATTAGCACTTCCAAGAAGCGTTGAAATAACAAATGTTGTTACAGCAGGCATAAATACCATTGTAATTCCTGATGCAACACCCGGCATACTAAGCGGCAAGATTACTTTTAAGAAAGTCTTTGCTCTGCTCGCGCCGAGGTCATATGAAGCTTCAAGTACAGATTTATCCATCTTCGAAAGAACAGTGTATATCGGTAGAATCATAAAAGGCAAGAAGTTATATATCATACCCATTACCACAGCTTCATTGCTATAAAGCATCTCAAGTTGTGGAAGATTAACATACTCCAAAAGCCTGTTTATAAGTCCGTTCTTTTCAAGAAGTGTTTTCCAAGCGTAGGTACGCAAAAGAAAATTCATCCACATAGGCGCAATAACCAAGAACAGTAAAATGCTCTGGCTTTTCGCCTTCAAATTTGACAATATATAAGCTACAGGATATCCAAGAAGGACACAAAAAGCAGTACAAATGAGCGCCAGATATATAGAACGCCACATAAGTACAATATAATCCTTGCTAAAAACTGCCTGAATGTGTTCTAATGAAAACTCGCCTGTAGAAAATAAGCTAAAGTAGACAATCATAACAAGCGGAATTACTATAAATATAACTGACCAAATAATATATGGTGCGGCAAACAAGTTCTTCTTCACTTAGTTGTCACCGCCTTTGTGCATGATATGAATATCGTCTGGTAAAATCGCAAGATAAACTTTATCCCCAATATTTTCTTTGAGTGTAGAATGCACCTTCCATTTAAAACCAGCTGCAGCAACTATAATTTCGTAGTGAACCCCCTTGAACAGAATGGATTCAACCATACCAGAAAGCATACCAGATTCATTCGGAGAAAGCTTAATATCCTCCGGACGAATAACAACATCAACAGGTGCATTTTCACCGAATCCACCGTCAACGCAAATAAAATCAACGCCTGCAAAACTGACAAGGCGGTCTTTTATCATTATGCCATCTATAATGTTGCTCTCTCCAATAAAATCAGCAACAAAACGATTTACCGGTTCATTATAAATATCGATAGGTGTGCCGATTTGCTGTGCATATCCTTTATTCATAACCATAATTCTGTCAGACATGGTTAGTGCTTCTTCCTGATCATGAGTAACATAAATAAAGGTAATACCTAATCTCTGCTGAATGTTTTTAAGCTCAATCTGCATTTCTTTACGCAGTTTAAGGTCAAGAGCACCCAAAGGCTCGTCCAAGAGAAGAACCTCAGGTTCATTAACCAAGGCTCGAGCGATAGCAATTCTTTGCTGCTCACCGCCTGAAAGCTGATCAATGCTTCTATTCTCATATCCAGCAAGTCCAACTAAATTAAGCATACTTTTTACTTTTTCTTTTATGACCTTTTGGTCGGTCTTTTTAATCTTTAAGCCAAATGCTATATTGTCAAAAACATCAAGATGTGGAAAGAGAGCATAACGCTGAAAAACAGTGTTTAAATTTCTCTTATTTGAGGGTACATCTGTGATATTTTTGCCATCAAAAAATACACTGCCGCATGTAGGATTCTCAAAACCTCCTATAATGCGCAAGGTCGTAGTCTTGCCGCATCCGCTGGGACCTAACAGTGTAAAAAATTCATTTTTTCCTATTTCAAGGGAAAGATTGTCAAGCACTTCCTTTCCTCCATAATCCATTGATAAATTTTCTAGTCTTATAACTGAGTTTTTCATTTATCTACCCCCAATCCTAAATATCAAAGTTGATTATACATATTTTATCGAAAAAAGTCAATACATTTTTTAATTTATAGTTATTTAATTCTATGACTGCGACAGAAAGAGATTTACTAGCAGATTATTCATCTCTTCAAGAGAGTTTGCAGTAGTCAATTCCCTCTTAGCTTGAGCAGCAAATTTAAGGCCTTTCACATACCATAAAGCATGCTTTCTTGCTTCTTTTATACCGATATATTCGCCTCTATATTTGCAGATTAATTCTATGTGTTTTTTTGTGACTTCAAGCTTTTTAGTATTACTTGTCATTTTGGTTCCTGTAAGGATTTCTTCAATTACCCAAGGAGAACCAAGAAGCGCTCTTCCAACCATAACACCATCACAGCCTGTATCGTTAAGCATAGAAAGATAATCTTCCCTTGACTTAACATCACCATTGCCAATTACAGGTATTTTCAGTAAGCCTTTCACTTCTCTTATAATTTCCCTATCTGCACTACCACTATACATCATATCAACTGTTCTTCCATGGAGAGTAAGAGCATCGGCGCCCGCTTCCTGTGCAGCTATCGCACATTCACGAATAGTAATATTATTATGGTCAACGCCCATACGCATCTTAACAGTAACAGGAACTTTTGATGCGCCTTTTACTGCTTTAACTATATCATATATTAATTGTGGGTTCTTAAGCAAAGCTCCGCCTTCATTATTTTTATAGATTTTAGGCGCAGGACACCCCATGTTTATATCAATGATATCACCATAAGACAGCTTATCCGCAGCAAAAGCCATAATGTCAGGCTCACTACCAAATATCTGTATTGATATCGGTCTATCATCATTTGATATCTGGGCAAGCTCTAAAGTCTTTTTGTCACCATAATAAAGCGCTTTGGCACTAATCATTTCACTACATGAAAGACCCGCGCCATATCCCATAGCAATCTCTCTGAAAGCCCTATCTGTGATGCCAGCCATCGGAGCAATTATTAAATTGTTTTTTAGTAGTACTTTACCTATCTTCATATAACACCTATTAATTTAGACTAATCATTTATCATTATACATAATCACAAAAAATATTGCAAGAATACTTTTAAGATTTTAATGTAATAGTAATTTTACAAGTTTGTTTCAAACCTTTACATTTATATCCTTATAATGTAGAATATTTTTAAAGGTGGGATTAAATTGGCAAAAAAAACATATGGCAATGAAAGTCTTTCAATGCTTAAAGGGGCAGATAGAATCCGCAAGCGTCCAGGGGTAATTTTTGGTTCAGACGACATTGTAGGTTGCTGTCACTCGGCATTTGAAATAATTTCCAACTCCATAGATGAAGCAAGAGAAGGATATGGTAAGATTATTGAAGTTGAACTTTTCCGTGACCATTCTATTCAGGTAACTGACTATGGTCGAGGAATCCCTCTCGAATTCAACACAAGGGAAAACAGATATAACTGGGAACTTGTATTCTGCGAACTGTATGCTGGTGGTAAATATGCTAACAGTTCTGGAGAAAACTATGAATACTCGCTAGGTCTTAACGGTCTTGGTTCTTGCGCAACCCAGTATTCATCAGAATATATGGATGTAACTGTATTTCGTGATGGCTTTAAATATTCACTCCACTTTGAAAAGGGCGAGAACATCGGTGGATTACAGAAAGAATCATATACAGGTAGAAAAACAGGTAGTATCATCAAGTGGAAACCTGATCTTGATGTATTTACAGATATAGCAATGCCGGATGAATATTTCGAAACTACCCTTAAAAAACAGGCTGTCGTTAATCCGGGGATAACTTTCAAATTCACTAGCTCAAGTGGTGAAAAATCTGAATACTATTACGAAAATGGTATAGTTGACTATGTCAAAGAAATAGCACAAGAAAAAGCACTTTCCTCTGTTCAGTTTTTTGAAAGTGAAAGAAAAGGTCGAGATCGTTCAGATAAAGCTGAGTATAAAGTTAAACTTTCAGCAGCATTTTGTTTCAATAATGAAGCTACGATGATTGAATACTATCACAACTCAAGTTTTCTTGAGTATGGCGGTGCTCCTGATAAGGCACTTAGAAGTGCTACTGTCTATGCCTTTGACCAATATTTGAAAAACAATGGGAAGTATACAAAAAACGAGAGCAAAATCACATTTACTGACATCAGTGATAGTCTTTGCTTTGTTAGTAGTACATTCTCCACTGACACAAGTTACGAAAATCAAACAAAAAAATCAATCACGAATAAATTTATTCAAGAAGCTATGACTGAATTCCTTCGTCATAACATCGAGATATACCTTATTGAAAACAAGGCTGAGGCGGAAGTTATTGCCAACCAGATTCTTGTCAATAAACGAAGCAGAGAGTCCGCAGAAAAGGCAAGAGTAAATGTAAAGAAGCTTTTAACAGGCAATACCGATGCAACCAACAGGGTACAGAAGTTTGTTGATTGCCGTTCAAAGGATATTAATGAGCGAGAAATATACATTGTAGAGGGTGATTCTGCTCTTGGTTCTTGTAAGCTAGGCAGAGATTCTAACTTCCAGGCAATAATCCCTGTAAGAGGTAAAATCCTTAACTGTCTTAAAGCAGACTATGACAAAGTTTTCAAAAGCGATATTATTCTTGATATAATCAAAGTCCTTGGTTGTGGTGTTGAAGTAAAGAGCAAGGCTAATAAGAATATGAGTACATTTGATATAAACAATCTTCGCTGGAATAAAATAATCATTTGTACAGATGCTGATGTAGACGGATATCAGATAAGAACTCTTATTCTTACTCTTTTCTATCGTCTTATGCCTACACTTATTAATGAGGGTTATGTTTATATTGCTGAATCTCCATTATATGAGATAACTTGTAAAAACGACACATTTTTTGCCTATAACGAGGCAGAACGAATTCAGATATTGGACAAGCTGGAAGGTAAGAATTATACAATCCAGCGTTCAAAAGGTCTTGGCGAAAACCAACCTGATATGATGTGGCAGACAACAATGAATCCTGAAACTCGCCGATTAATAAGAATTCTTCCCGAAGATGTTGTTAAAACTCAAGAAAAGTTTGAACTACTGCTTGGTGATAATCTTGCCGGTCGAAAAGAACATATAGCTCAGAATGGTTCTAAATATATAGACCTCACAGATGTCAGCTAAAATAGACTGATATACTATAGTGAAATGGGAGATAAATGTAATGCCGAATTATACAGATCAATTTATAACAGATACGCTGGAACAAAACTATATGCCCTATGCAATGAGTGTAATTATCTCACGAGCTATTCCTGAAATAGATGGCCTTAAGCCCTCTCACAGAAAGCTCCTTTACACTATGTATAAAATGGGCCTGCTTAATGGCACTAAAACCAAATCAGCAAATGTTGTAGGACAAACCATGAAGCTTAATCCTCACGGTGATATGGCTATCTACGAAACAATGGTAAGATTATCAAGAGGTAACGAGTCACTTTTATACCCACTTGTTGAATCTAAGGGCAGTTTTGGTAAACACTACTCCAGAGATATGGCGTTTGCAGCCTCCAGATATACAGAGGTAAAACTCGAACCAATATGCGCAGAGCTATTTGGTGATATTGATAAAAACACAGTTGAGTTTGTTGATAACTATGATGGTACAATGAAAGAGCCTCTTCTTCTTCCAGCTCGATTTCCATCAATATTAGTTAATGCCAACCAAGGTATTGCCGTAGGTATGGCATCGAATATGTGTAGCTTTAACCTTAGTGAGGTTTGCCAGACTACAATTGCTTACTTAAAAACCTCAAAATGTGAAATTAAGGAAACTTTGCTTGCTCCTGATTTTTCAACTGGTGGTGAGGTCATATATGATGAGAGTGTTATAGATGAAATTTATAACACCGGTCGCGGAAGCATTAAAGTTCGTGCTAAATATAAATACGATAAAAAGAACAAGTGTATTGATATATATGAAATCCCATACTCCACAACTGCAGAAGCAATTATTGACAAAATCATCGAACAAATGAAGCAGGGTAAAGCAAAGGAAATCAGTGACATTCGTGATGAAACCGACCTTAAGGGTCTTAAGATTACAATCGACCTGAAAAAAGGCGTTGACCCTGATAAGCTTATGACAAGATTGTATAGGACAACCCCGCTTCAGGATTCATTTGGTTGTAACTTTAATATTCTTATTAATGGTGCTCCGAGAGTAATGGGTATCAAAGAGATACTTCAGGAATGGACTGCATTTCGAATAGAGTGCATAAGAAGACAGCTTGCTTTTGATATTGACAAAAAGTCTAAAAGACTTCATCTTTTAGAAGGTCTTGAAAAGATTCTTCTTGATATCGATAAAGCTATTAAGATTATTAGAGAAACAGAGCTTGAAGCTGATGTCATTCCAAACCTTATGAAAGGCTTCTCAATTGACGAGGAACAGGCTGAATTTATTGCAGAAATCAAGCTTCGTAATCTTAACAAGGAATATATCTTAAAAAGGACAAAAGATATTGACTCACTTCTTGACGAAATTGGTGAACTGAGATCCACATTGTCTGATGATAAGAAGATCAAGCAAGTGATTATTTCACAGCTTAAGGAAATCCAGAAAAAATATGGGCAAGACAGAAAAACTACTCTTATCAAACCAGAGGACATTGATGAATCAGAGCCAGAAATAGTCATTGATGATTATAACTTGACTCTCTTCCTCTCAAAGGATGGATATCTTAAAAAGATTACAGCCGTTTCTTTGCGTGCAGCATCTGAACACAAATTCAAAGAAAATGATGAACTTGTTCTTACAAAGGACCTTTCTAACAAATCGGAGATTATTGTATTCACAGATAAGTTCAATGCATATAAAGTTAAAACCTATGAATTCCCTGAATGTAAGGCAAGCCAGCTTGGTGAATATCTGCCGGCATTCTGCGATATGGAACAAGGTGAGAATGTATGCGGTATGGCAGCAACAACTGACTTTAAGGGTTATATATTATTCTGCTATGAAAATGGTAAAATAGCTAAAGTGCCTGTTGAGAGCTATGCCACTAAGCAAAACAGAAAGAAGCTTACAAATGCATTTAACGACAAATCACCTCTTATAAAGATAATCCAACTTGAAGAGGACAGTGAATTTGTTATTCTTTCCGATAATGGTAAGGCATTAGTATTCAACACAGCTAGTATAAATCCAAAATCATCAAGAACAACTAATGGTGTTTCAGTTATGACACTGCGAAAAGGCAAGACGATAAAGAATGTTATCCCTATTGATGAATTTGATGTTGAAAATCCGCAATATTACAGAACAAAAAACATTCCTGCTACAGGATGCTTTTTGAAGGAAACAGATATTCAATTAAAGTTATTTTAATAAATTAAAAGATATGTAGTTCCATCGAACTACATATCAGCGAGCGATAAACCTATCGTCTCGCTGGCAGACTGCGAAAAAGGAAGTTAAATTCGGCATTCACGACATCGTCGGCGTACGAGGGTACTGTAGAGGTCATGAATGTTGAAAGCAAGAAATGGTGTAGGTTTTTCGATAAACCCTACACCATTTTATTTATTACTATTCTTTATTGAACAAGCAAGAGAAAAATGTTTTTATATTTTGCTTGTGGTTGAACGACTTTTTAGTCGGTCTGAGATGTGGTTCAAAATTTGAGCCACATCTCTTTTTGTTATTACATTTTCAAGCAATCAGGGAGATTATGATCATCTGGCGAAAATTCAACAGTATATGATCTTCCATCTCGTAATATAACAATTATACTTCCTTTTGTATTTAATAATGAGTTGTCACTATTTGTATAGTTAATTATACTTTCTATATCTCTTTTGTCAGTTATTTCTTTGTCATACTGATATTTATCATAATACAATTGTTCATTTTCTGATACCATATAATAGTCTACCAGAATCTTATCGACCTCCTCAATAGTTGGAAGTGCATCATATAAACCGAATTCTTTTAGCAGAGAGATGGTGTTAGTATAAGATGGACGGATATAATACATCTCATTTTCAACGACAAGTTTATTATCATTAACTTTTTTACCATCAATATAGTGACCTGGTGTGGTAAATGAAATTCCAAGGTAGGTAAGTCTGCCTGTTCTATATGCATATTCGTCATAATCAGCTGCTAACAAATCTTTCTTTAGGGCTAATAGAAGTTTGTTATAGTCTTCCTCTGTCGGATAAATAGTCCTGAAAGATTCAAGCGGTAATCTATAATCATTAATACTAATTGAATTAATTTTTCTATTGTCATCTCTCAAAATCGGAAAATACTGCTTTCTTGCTATGTCGCTTTCTACTATATCTTTAATTAACTCTTTATGCTCATACATATTGATTTCGTATTTTCTTTTTATTATTTTCCCATTATTTAATTTATACTGTAAAGAAATGTATTCATAACTGTCATTTGTTGTTTGTTTTAACGCAAGGTGCTTATGAAACGCAATGACTTGCTCAATACTATTTCTATCCGTGATATCAGGAGAAAATTTACTGTCTACAAAATACATATTTCCGTCTGAATCATACCTGTATTCACTATCATTGTTGAGATTATTCTGTGAAAATGTAACGTATTCTACATCGTCAATATCAGGCACTCGCATTTCATATCCTGTTAAGTCGAAATTAAACACGACAAACACAGCAAGTATTATAACAACATATCCAATAACGGGTTTATACACTTCCGGAATCCTAAAACTCTTTTTTACAATCATTTGTGCAATAATTATTCCCAATACTCCAAGAGGAATTAACCAAAGGGCATTAGAAATATCCCAAATGCTGTTGAAATATCCAAATCCTACACATCCAGAGCATATTCCTACACCATAAATAAATACTGGGCGTAACTTAGGAAATGCAACTACCTCACTATGATTTTCAAGATTTCTTAATTTATAGATATAATACCCGCCAAGCAGTAAAACCAAAGAAAGAATTGTATAGGTTAAAACGCCTTGCAAGCTACTGATGTCCATTGAACTCTTATACAAAAATTCACTCACCGGTAAAGTTCTATTTGCTTCATATCCAAACAATTGAGTGGACATGAAATATGAAATGAACGCCTCTGCAAAAGCAGGAAGTGCACCGAAAATATATGTAAATACAAAAGAAGCTATGGTATTGCCAGCAATAAATGACACAAAGGAAGCAGCAGAAAACGTTAAAGTGCTTAACAAGAAGGCTTCACCTGTGCATCTTAATATATCGCTTATATTTAACATATTAGCGTATGTATACTCTTTGAAAATAAATATAATCAGTAGATTAATTAATATTGGCACACTATATAATATAACTCCAGATATAATGTGTGAAATATATTGACAACCTCTGGATACAGGCAAACTGTGTACAAATGTTGACGCCTTTGATGAATGCATATAAGAAAAAATCAAAACGCCCAATACAACAGGAACAAACAATGCTAGCAAGTAGTATGACCTTAGGATAGATGTCAACTGATATATTGAATATCCATAGCCGCTGCCATTATTATATACATAGCTGTCCTGAAAATGCCTTGTAAAGAATACAATTGTACCTGTTAAGAACATTGCAATTGTATTTAAAGCTGAGATCCACCACATACGCTTAAGATCAGATTTTATTATTGCTTTATTAAAGAATGATGTTATCAAACTCATATCCCATACCCCCTAACTCATAAATAAATACTTCTTCTAATGTAAGTGGTAGCATATCACATATAACAGGAGAATACTTACTGATTTCAGATAAGACCTCAGCTCCATTTCCTTTTACAATGCAAATGCTTATACTGCCATATTTTTCAGAATGGAGTATATTCATATTATCAAGATTTGGAGTATCCCCATTGAACGCAATCTGCAATTTGTGGATATTTCCTTTAACATCATCAAGTGCCTTTTCAAGCACAACCTTACCTTGATGCATTATTCCCACATGGTCGCACACATCTTCTAACTCACGAAGATTGTGACTGGATATTAATACAGTAGTTCCTCTTTCGGCAACATCCTGCATCATAAGTTTCCACACATTTCTTCTCATAACGGGGTCTAAACCATCAACCGGTTCATCCAAAAGCATTATTTCAGGAGAAGCTGCAATCGAAAGCCAAAATGCTACCTGCTTCTGCATACCTTTGGATAAATGTCTTACTTTACGATTAACATCTATTTTAAATATTTCTTTCAGACTTTCAAATCTTTCCCAATTCCAATTCGGATAAATACCAGCATAATAATCGGCTGTATTTTTTATTGTATATGTGGTAAAGAAAAATAAATCATCGCTTATAAATACGACTCTTTCTTTAAGCGGAATATTTTCATAAATATCCTTTCCATCTATAAGCACATTTCCGCTATCTTTTTTGTATACACCTGCAAGTATCTTTAGTATAGTTGTTTTGCCTGCACCATTAGGTCCAATAAGTCCATAAACAGAACCGCTCCTGACATTGATATTCAAGTCATTCAACGCAGGAAACCCGTCAAATGTTTTAATAACATTATTAGCTATAATCATTTCTTCTCCTCCTTCTTATATTCTTTATTTATGAAAGCTAGTACATCTTCATAAGACACTCCTAAAAAGTGCATTTTCGAAATCATTGCTTGAAAATTACTCATAAGCTCTTCATTATCGCTCTTTTTTACTGTTTCTTTTTTAGGGGCAACAAAGTTCCCTTTTGCACGAACAGAATAAATATACCCCTCCGTTTCCAAATCTCGATATGCTTTTTGAATAGTGTTTGGATTGATTGCCAATGTACTTGCCAATTCTCTGACAGAAGGAACCTTGTCATTCTCATTAAGCACACCGATAATTATAAGTTCCTTAATCTTTTCTTTAATCTGCTCATACAACGGTCTATGATCACCATAATTCAATTGAAACATTATTACATCCCTCCTTTTTTATATATATTAACTGTACTACTACAGATAGTACACTATAATTTTATCTTTGTCAATAGTTTTCTGTAAAAAAATAACTTTGGATAGAATCCAAAGTTATTTATGATCATCTTATAAAGTTTGTTCTTACCTTATTGTTCTCTGGTCTATCGATCCCTTTTTCCTTGCCGGCTTCTATACATTTTAAAAGCCAAGCCATATTTTTTCCTAAATTGTACATTGTCATAAGGCCCTCTTTATCTTCCAAAACGTCCTCTGGCTTTGCACCATGAACCTGGTTCCAATATGTAGAGCTAACTACAGGCATTGAAGAAATAGTAAAGTATTTATTAATAACATCAAATGAAGCGGTTGTTCCTCCTCTTCTTGCACTTGTCACAGCCGCAGCTGGTTTAAATCTATAGTGCTGACTGCCTGAATAAAAAGCTCTATCCATAAATGTAAGAAGCCTGCCGCTTGGGTGCGCATAATATACAGGAGAACCGAACACAAAACCATCACACTTTTCGGCTTTTTGGGCAATCTCATTTACTATATCATCAAATACACATTCACCTCTTTCTACGCAACCACCACACGCTATGCAATCGGTCATTGGCTCATTGCCGATAAAAACTATTTCAGAATCAATATTCTCTTCATTCAAAGACCTTTGCACTTCACAAAGCGCCTGATATGTACATCCTTTTTCTCTGGAACTACCATTAACAAGTAAGACTCTCATAATCAATCTCCTTTTTAGTTTATATAATAATAGTATATTATTTTTTCGCCAGAAAATCAATATAATTATTGAATTGTTGAATATTGAAATCTTTTATATCATATAAGTTACATATAAGCACTTTACGGAGGAGATTCAAATGGCATCTTCTGCTAAAGGTTTATTTAAAAGAATTTTCCTTCTGCAGTGGGACAATTCGTATTATGAATAGGGGTGGGCACTACTTCTACAATCTAAAAATCAATATGCTAACATTTAACAAGGAGGTATTATATGGACATTATTGACAACAATGAAAATCAAATGCAACTCAATAGATTCAACAGCAATCAACAGATATTAGAATCTAACGGTTCCTCAGAAAATGGTGTTGGATCTTCAAGATTAACTGAATTTTATTCGCCGCCACAGGAAAATTTTGAAACTGAAGAAATGCAGGGCACTATGCAACATATTCTATCAGAAAATATCGGAGAATTTGTTTTAATAGAATTTATTGTTGGCACGGATAGCTTGATGAGAAAACAAGGTATACTATACAATGTTGGACGAGGCTATGTTACCTTATACGATGAATTTCTCAATAACTTCGTAGTATGTGATATTTTCTCCATTAAATTCGTGTACTTCTACTTACCAGGTGATAGGCCAGACTTTAATTTTAACATGCTTACCAATAACAATAGACCAATAAACATCGTGAAACAAACCGAGCAGTTAAACAACCAGAATAGAAACGAGCAATTAAACAACCAGAATCGAACCAATCAGTTAAACAACCAAAATAGAACAAATCCATTAAATAACCAAAATAGAACCGATCAGTTCAACATCCAGAATCGAACCAATCAGTTAAACAATCAAAATAGAACCAATCCATCAAATAACCAGAATAGGTGAAGTAATATACCCCTTTGACATCAACTCAAAGGGGTATTTTACTTAACAGAATATTAATGTAGTAAGCATACAAATACTAATTCCTATAACAGCCGGTAATGCAAACGCCACAAATGTCCATTTAAGACTTTTTGTTTCTTTATAAATTGTTAGACAAGTAGTTGCGCAAGGCCAATGAAACAGCATGAATATCATTGTGTTTACAGCGGTTAAAATAGTCCAACCGTTGTCAGTTAGCAGCAACTTGAGTTCAGATAGATTAGCATAATTAGTTAAATGACCAGTAGACATATATGACATCATAATAATAGGAATTACAATTTCATTTGCTGGAAAGCCTAAAACAAACGCAAGTAAAATTACACCATCTAGACCCATAATAGCTGCCAAAGGATTAAAAAATTCTGATGCGTGCTTTAATAAACTAATATTATTAATATCAATATTTGCAAGTATCCATATTAATAGTCCGGCAGGTGCAGCTGTAGCTACAGCCCTTCCAAGAACAAATATAGTTCTATCCAGTATAGACCTTATAATTATTTGTTTAAAATCAGGTGTGCGATATGATGGTAATTCAATTACAAATGATGATGATTTTCCTTTAAGTAACGTTTTTGACAAAACATATGATGCCAAAAAAGAAACAGCAAACGATGATATAATAAACAAAACTACTATCGAAGCTGCTATTGATTTAGAGAACATCATACTACTTCCTACAAAGAACATAGAAGCTATCGCTATAAGTGTTGGAAATCTTCCGTTGCAGGGTATTAAGCTATTTGTTAATATAGCAATTAGCTTTTCTCTGGGAGAGTCAATTATTCTTGCACCTGTTACACCTACAGCATTACAGCCAAGACCCATACACATAGTTAATGATTGCTTTCCACATGCGTTACATCTACTAAAAATCGAATCTAGGTTAAATGCTACTCTTGGCAAGTATCCAAGGTCCTCTAGTATTGTGAACAAAGGGAAGAATATTGCCATAGGTGGCAACATAACCGAAATAACCCAAGCAGTCACTCTATAAACGCCAAACACGATCATATTTATAAGTTGATTTCCAATGTTTAGCCACTCAAGACCATTAATTAAATATTTTTCCGAATAGGAAAACATACGAAACAACAATTCAGAGGGGTAATTAGCCCCTATTAATGTTATCCAAAATATAAGAGCTAACATAAATATCATTATAGGTATTCCTGTAATTCGACCTGTCAATACTCTATCTATTTTTCTATCAGTTATATTATAATTACTCTTTGATATATTGACAACATTTGAACTTATGTATTCTGCCTTTAGTACAAAGCTTTTGGTTATATTGTCTGCAATAATCTCTTTTGTTAGTTTTCGTCGTTTGATTATTTGCCTCGCCTTACATTTCATATCTCCGATTATCTCACTGTCTATTTTATATGCGTCTGCCACAAGCTCTGCAAGTAAGCTGTCACCTTCTAATATCCTGAGTGATAGCCACTTAAGGTTTATAGCATTATGTTCTTCTATATCAACTACAATTTCAGTTGCTGCCTCTTCAAGTGTGCTCGGGTATTCAATCGTATCTCCCTTCTTATTTTCTGTTTTACAGACTTTTTCACACATTGCAAGGAGTTTTGATATGCCTTTTCCCTTTTTTGCGGTAATGCAACAAACAGGGATTTCTAATAACTGACCTAGCTTTTCGACATCAATAGATATGCCCTTCTTCTTCGCTTCATCAAGCATATTTATACACATTACTACATTATTTGTTATCTCCATCGTTTGCAAAACAAGATTTAGGTTTCTTTCCATGTTTGTTGCATCGCATACAACAACCACGCAATCAGGTCTATCAAGGCAGATATAATTGCGTGCAATCTCCTCTTCTTCGGAATGAGCCATTAATGAATACGTTCCCGGCAGATCAACAATATCATATAATAGGCCATTATGATTAATCGTGCCCTTAGCATTAGCAACAGTTTTCCCAGCCCAATTACCTGTATGCTGGTGCATACCTGTAAGATAATTAAACAAGGTGCTTTTTCCCACATTAGGGTTGCCGGCAAGAGCTATTATTTTCTTATTCTTATCTCCATCCATACAATCTCTCCTACTATTAGCAAGATATATATTAGTTATAATATGCTAATCATAATAAACGGGCTACAAAAATGCTACATCACTAATAACTTGATGTAGCATTTCTTTATTCAATTACTATTAGCTTGGCATCTTCTTTTCGTAATCCAATCACAGTACCTCTCACTTCATAAGCAGTAGGCTCATTAAACGGGGAATGAAACAAACACTTTATAGTAGTACCTTCAATTATTCCCATATCCTGAAGCCTTCGTCTTATACTTCCCTGGTTTTCAAGAGCAACTACCTTTGATGATATATTGACACCAAGCTCGTCAAGACGCCTATATTTCATAACTACCCACCTAAAAAAATAACAATAGAGGTTATTAATCTCTATTGTTATTATATGCAGCTATTTTATGTTATGAAACACTCTTGATAGTGGTTACTGAAACTTCATATGCAGTTTTGGTTATAACTTCATCATCAAATACCTTCTGATAATTTCTGCTCTGAACTCTGCCTTCTATAATTATGTTAGTCCCAATATCTAATGTTGAGGCATATCTTGAATTGTGCCCCCATGCGATACAAGGAATGTAGTCGGATTTGTTATATGTACGATTAACAGCTATTAATATATCTGTTATTTCTCTGCCAAATGGTGTTACACGAAAAGATGGAGCTTTGCAAATATATCCATCAAGATAAATATAGTTAGGTCTTGGATACAGTTCTTCATCAATAACATTTTCAATTAACTTAACAAAAACTGTCAGCATTAGTTTGTTGCCTGTTCCACTAAAATTATTATATGAACGATAACTACCCTCTACATATATTTTATTGCCACAAATTATATCGGCATTATTTAACAAGTGTTCAGATATTGTAATAATAATGGTATCACAAGCTTCACTAAGCCTGTGAACTTTTAATGGAAATTTGTAAAAGCTTTCGTTATACACACAATGGGAAAAAGTTGGTGCATCTTCTACTTCACCTAGTAAATTCACATAGTTGTTTGTTAATATTTCTGTTGACAAAATAATCCCTCTCTCCTTAGTTATTTTATTAATAACTATTCAAAGAAAGGGTTGTTTAGAACTAATCTTTATTTAACAAATTGTATATTTCTCGTTTGGGAACACCAGTCCTTTTGCTAAGCATTAGCAAAGCTTCTTTTCTATCAATACCTGACTCAATGTATTTATTATATTCTTTTGCATAATCTACGTCTTCTTCAACAAGTTCCCTGCCGCCTTCAACAACTATTACAAACTCACCTTTAGGAGAATTTTCCTCATAGTAAGCTATTGCATCGCTAATAGTTGATCTAAGGACTGTTTCGTGGAGCTTGGTAAGTTCCCTGCACAAAGCGATATTTCTATCGCCCAAATGCTCTTTAATCACACTTAATGTTTTAGTAACTCTATGGGGAGCTTCATAAAAAATTAATGTTGACTTAACAGCCTTAAGTGATGAAAGGCCTTCTTCTATAGCAGATTTCTTTTGAGGTAAAAAGCCATAGAACAAAAAGGATTGCGTACTCAGACCTGATAAGGTAAGTGCTGTAGTAAACGCAGTTGCTCCAGGCAGTGATGTAAATTCGATATTATTCTCCACACAAGCTTTTACAAGCTCATAACCAGGATCAGATATGCAAGGTGTACCTGCATCGGAAATAAGAGCTATTTCTGCACCATTTTTAAGCTTGTCTATGACATCATCCAATCTTGATTGATCACTGAATTTATGAAAGCTCATCATCGGCTTTTTAATATCAAAGTGGTTTAATAATACAGCCGAATGTCTTGTATCTTCTGCCAAAATCAATTCAACATTTTTAAGAGTGTTTAGAACTCTTATTGTGATATCCTCAAGATTGCCAATTGGAGTTGCACATAAATATAACACCCATCAATACCTCCCATAAATTTCATTAATCTGCTGAGTATATGTTCCGTCATCGTTATACACGATTATTGGGTTGTCCCATAATATCCCACTTTTACCTCCCTTTACACCCTCAACAAGTATCATAACAGGTGGTTGATTAATTCTAGAACACACAAGACATATCCTTTTAGGCTCTATATTGCTAGCCCGCATATCAGTTAATATGTCAACTAATCTTTCAGGACGATGTATAATCGCAAGCTTTCCACCATATTTCAATGCCCATGCAGCAGAAGTAGTTACCTTTGTTACATCACATAAAATCTCATGTCTTGCAATTGCAGCGCTATCTAATTCGGTTATTCCTCCCGACTTCGGTGGGAAATAAGGCGGATTGCACAATACAACATCAAATTTTTCTCTTGGAACTATAGTTTTATCTCCAATATCTCCACATACAACCTGGATATTATCTGATAATTTATTATACTCGATCGTTCTTTGCGCCATTTCACAATACTGCTCTTGCACTTCAAACTGAATTGCACCCTTTGCTCCTCTTTTGCCAACA
>JAQVYH010000025.1 GCA_029004515.1 Eubacteriales bacterium
CGTCCATTATAATACCTACATGGGCAGGAACTGCTTCAGGATTATATAATTTTCGGGTAGCTTTGCGTTTGAATAACATATTATTAGATCTCCATAATTTCTTTTTCTTTTGCTGCTGTTATTGTGTCAATTTCCTTACACTTTGCATCTGTAAGTGTCTGTATATCCTTTTCTACATCCTTAAGGTCGTCTTCTGTAATCTCGTTGTTTTTCTTTGCAGTCTTAAAGTGATCCATAGCATCTCTTCTGATATTTCTTATGATAACCTTTGCATTTTCACACTTTTTGTGAACATCCTTAACGAGTTCTTTTCTTCTTTCCTCTGTAAGAGGTGGAAAGTTAATTCTAATAATTTTGCCATCGTTTTGTGGATTGATACCAAGCTCTGATGTGTGAATCGCCTTTTCTATAATACTAAGAGCTGATGCATCCCAAGGCTGGATTGTGATTGTACGAGGCTCTGGAACAGCAATACCTGCGATCTGCTGGATTGGTGTTGGCGAACCATAGTAATCAACTTTAATCTTATCAAGTACTGCAGGATTAGCTCTGCCTGCTCTTATTGCAGCAAGATCTTCTGTATAAACAGAGATAGTTTTGTTCATCTTTGTTTCAAATTCTGTATAGTTGATTTTCATGACTAAATCTCCTTTTCAATAATTTATTTATGTAGTATATTATTTACAATTATTTACAAACTACTGTACCAATTTTTTCACCCATGACAGCCTTAACGATATTTTCAGGATTGTCAAGACCAAATACTACGAGAGGAATATTATTATCCATACAAAGGGATGTTGCAGTTGTATCCATTACGCCAAGATCAAGGTTGATTACATCCTTATAGAAGATTTCATCAAATCTCTTTGCATCAGGGTTGATGTTAGGGTCTGAATCATATACCCCATCAACTTTTTTAGCAAGAAGTATTACATCTGCATTGATTTCAGCAGCGCGAAGTGCAGCTGTTGTATCAGTTGTGAAGAATGGGTTACCTGTACCGCAACCGAAGATTACAACACGATTTTTATTAAGGTGGCTAACAGCCTTACCTCTAATATATGGTTCCGCAACGGCACGCATTTCGATAGCTGTCTGTACTCTGGTAGGAACGCCTAATCTTTCAAGAGTATCACAAAGAGCAAGTGAGTTAATAACAGTTGCCATCATACCCATATGGTCGGCTCTTGTTCTGTCCATTTCTGCACCGCTTCTGCCTCTCCAGAAGTTACCTCCGCCTACTACTATACCCATCTTAATACCAAGCTCTGTACACTGCTTGATCGCCTTTGCAATATTATCAAGAACCTCCTGATCAAGACCGAAGCCCTTCTCTCCTGCAAGCGCCTCACCGCTAAGTTTTAATAATACTCTCTTATACTTTGGAAGCATTAATTATTTCCCCTCTCGTGTAATATATATTGAAGTTTATTTATTAACCAATAAAACGAAGAATGTTTTCAGCCAAAATCTGTTTTCTTTCTTCCTCGTTTAGCCCCATTTCCATAAACAGATTAAATTCATCCCTCTGATTAATCATGGGATAATCTGTGCCAAAGCAGATTCTTTCTACACCATATGCTTTGACAAGCTGTGTTGCCTTTTCACTGCCGATAAACCGAATTGATGAAGATGTTTCAAAATACATCTGTTTAAACTGAGCGAGTATCTCCATAGCCTCTTCCCATTGCTGATATCCCCCAAAGTGCGCACCAATTATACGAAGATGTGGCATTTCTCTTAGAACATTTGCCATTCTCTCTGGCGATGACAAATCAGAATTCTCATCACCCAAATGGAATAGCATCGGTAGTGTGTCACCCACCTCATCGTATATACGCATCATACGAATATCATCAATTGCAACATTTTGAAAATCCGGATGAAACTTAATCCCCTTAAGTCCCAATGCCTTAATTCTTTTTATTTCATTCTTATAATTTTCATAATCCTGGTGCATTGCACCAAAAGGAATAAAAACATCTCTTGGAAGCTTTGAGATAAAGTCGTTTATATTTTCAACCTGTGCACTTTTTGTCGCAACAGAGAACACTACTGATTTATCAATGCCGTACTTCTCCATACTGCGTACACAGTGAGCGTCTGTACCACCTTCATTCCATGGAACCTTGTAATAGTTGCTTAAGAATCCCGAGATTCTTGGAATAAGCTTAGCAGGCCATACATGACAATGTGCGTCAACAACCTCATAACCATTAATCATTTTAATACTACCTTCTTTTAAGTATAACTACAAATGCTTTTTTATCTTTTTCTATCTGTAAATTAACCAAGCTTCTTTTCGATTAAGTCAGAAAGCTGTCTTGCTCTTAAATTAATCTTCTCGATGTCATTACCCTCAATCATAACACGAACAAGAGGCTCTGTACCTGAAGGTCTTATAAGCACTCTGCCCTCACCGTCAAATTCTTTTTCGATGTCAGCAATCATACTCATAATCTCTTCGTCTTTCTTATAAAGATTTTTATCTCCCTGCACTTTTGCATTGATAAGCACCTGTGGGAGAATCTTCATAACTGAAGCGAGCTGTGAAAGTTTCTTACCTGATTTTGCAACGATTGAAACAAGCTGAAGACCTGTTACAAGACCGTCACCTGTTGTGTTGTAGTCTAGGAAAATAATATGTCCTGACTGCTCTCCGCCAAGTTTATAATCACATTCAAGCATCTTTTCGAGAACATATCTGTCACCAACAGCTGTTGTTTCAATATTAAGACTATTGTTTTTTGCCATGATATGAAGCCCAAGGTTACTCATAACTGTAGCAACAATAACTGAACCATTAAGAGTGCCCTTTTTGTTCATTTCGATACCGCAAATTGACATCATTTCGTCGCCATCAACGATTTTACCGTTCTCATCAACAGCCAGAACTCTGTCTGCATCGCCGTCAAAGGCAAGACCCATGTCTGCACCAATTTCCTTAACGAGTGCCTGAAGATTTCCCATATGAGTTGAGCCACAGTTAAGATTAATATTAGTTCCGTCAGGACTGTCATTAATAACAGTTACCTTTGCACCGAGGTTCTCAAAAACCTTTGGCGAAATACCACTTGCTGCACCATTTGCACAGTCAAGAGCAATATGCATACCCTCAAGTGAGACACCAACTGTGCTCTGCGCATAATCTTGATAATCCTTAACGCCCTCTGGCTTATGTATAATCTGGCCAATTTCACTACCAGTAACAACAACAGGTTCACACTCGCCCTTTAAGTACTTTTCGATTTCATCCTCAACAGCATCAGGAAGCTTGTATCCCATGTTGTTAAAGAACTTAATACCATTATATTCCATAGGATTGTGTGATGCAGAGATAACTACGCCTGCATCCGCACCGTATTTTCTTGTAAGATAAGCAACAGCAGGTGTTGGGAGTGTGCCAAGAAGGATAACCTCTGCGCCTACTGAACATATACCTGCAGCAAGCGATGCTTCGAGCATATCTGATGAGATTCTTGTGTCTTTACCAACTGTAATTACCGGCTTGCCTTCTTTCTTCTTGGATAGGGCTAATGCTCCTGCCTGACCAAGCTTAAATGCTAATTGTGGTGTAAGGTCTTTATTTGCAATTCCTCTTACGCCGTCTGTGCCAAAAATTCTTCCCATAATTTACACGACCTTTCAATATATTTGTATACCATATTAACCTAATGGTTTATATCTAGTAATAATTTGTTCAGCCATTTTGATTCCGTCTACTGCAGCACTTACAATTCCTCCTGCATAGCCTGCGCCTTCTCCACAGGGATATATTCCCTTAATGGAAACTGACTGGCCATCCTCCCCACGAGGGATTGTCACAGGTGCTGACGAACGGGTTTCTACACCTGTAAGCACAGCATCAGCTGATGAAAAACCATTTATTCGTTTTTCAAATGCAGACATACAACCGCAAATTGTATCTTTTATAAATGATGGCAAACAACCATTAAGGTCAGTCAGCACATAATCATTTGTATAGCTAGGCACTACATTACCAATCTTTGTGGATTTCTGATTATTTATCAAATCTCCCAAAAGCTGGACAGGCCCTCGATAATCACCTGCTAGTTTATAGGCATTAATCTCCATCTGCTTTCTGAAGGTTATACCAGCAAAGACTCCGCTGCCATATTCCTCAGGACCAACACCAACCAAAAGTGCACTATTGGCATTCTCCCCATCACGGGCATATAGGCTCATACCATTTGTAACGGTTCTTCCCTCATCAGAGGTTGAGGCAATCACATGACCACCCGGACACATACAAAATGAGAAACAACCTCGTCCATTGTGCTTTTCAGCCAGACGGTAGTCTGCACTACCAAGAGCAGGATGCCCTGCAAAATCGTGATACATTGCTTTGTTTATATTTTCTTGCCTATGCTCTATGCGAACACCAACAGCAAAGGGCTTTGCTCGCATTTCAACGCCTGATAAGGCGAGGCTCTGATAGGTGTCTTCAGCAGAGTGACCAATAGCAAATATAATATGCTCCGAGTCAATCATCTTCTGTGATGTTTTAATACCCACGGCTCTGTCACCGGTTGTGATAACAGCTTCTGCCTTTTCATCAAAAAATACTTTGCCACCTTTATTTATAATATGCTCTCGCATACTTTTAACAACGTTAACAAGATTATCAGTACCAATATGAGGTTTGCCAAGATAGAGAATTTCCTCTGGTGCACCATGCTCTGTAAATATCTTAAGAACCTCACCACAACGCTCATCATTAACACGAGTTGTGAGCTTGCCATCAGAAAATGTTCCTGCTCCGCCCTCACCAAACTGTACATTGCACTCTGTATCCAAAATGTTTTCGCGATAGAAAAGCTCGGTCTTCTTACATCGATTATCCACATCACTGCCTCGTTCAATAACAATAGGCTTATATCCATATTCTGCCAGATAATATGCAGCAAATAGTCCTGCTGGGCCCATCCCGACAATTACAGGTGGGGCATTTAAGCTTGTATCCCCTGTTGGGATTATTCGCTTCTTTTCTTCATCCGGATTTATAATCACCGAGTACACAAAGCGGACTGTGCCCTTTCGTGCATCTACGGCTTTTCTAATAATTTTATATGAAGCGGCTGTTACACCGGCTTTCTTCTCTGCCTTTTTGATTAGCTCCTCTATTGTGTGGTAAAGGGGCATCGAAAGATTGTCTACTCTTATCATTGAACCTTCACCACTCCAACATGCACCTTCACTGATGTTTTGCCAGACTGGGTGATAATTCCCTCAGGCAGAACCAGCTTAAGTTCAGTGTCATATTCATAATATCCATTTTTAGCATCAACCGGCTCTGTCTCAATCTTGTTAATCTTATCAAGAGCGAGTTTGTCACCAACCAATGTAACCTCTTTGTATTCAACAGGAGATGCAACAAGACCCTTTTCGTCATCGTTTTGTATAGGAACAGATACTTTAACTGTCTTTGCATAACCAATTGTGCACATTGCTTCGACCTTTGAAGGAGTTATTTCAACAAGCTGGCTATTAACCTCTACATTAGGGTCGGACATGAGAGTAAGGTCTACAAGGCTACTTAGGCTTTCAGCCTTTCCGCTTACATTAAGAGGGGCCTTTGCATATCGTACAGTCTTGATAATTGACTGCGGGCCCTTTATAACCGCCTTTTTTTCACTTAAGCGGTCGTTCGTATATACATAGCCTGTTCTCGGGAAACCCTCGATAGCAATCTTGATATCAACAGTAGTTGTAACGATTCTATCAACGGTAATCCTGATGCTCTGAATGCTCTTATTAACAATTTTAGCACCCTCGATAGGGAGATTGACCTTTATTGGAACCTCATATTCCCCTTCTAAACTATAATCATTAAGGTCAACAATTGCTGAAATATTTTTATTGTTTATCTGCTTAAGTGTTCGTCTGTCGCCTCTTATACGGACCTCCATCTTCATCTCTTGGTCATTGATAACCGCAAGATTCCTATTGGAAAGACCCTGCATATCGGAATACACAACAGGGACATCACGAATAGTCACGTCTATCTCCGGATTTAAAAATATAGCAACATAAAACCACAAAAACAATGCAAGACATAAGGAAATAATCATAGTTATTTTATTGTTACTTAGAATACTTTTCAAAACTAAAATCTCCTTTCTGCGTAAGTTGCTTGAACTATTTTTTTACTGATGCTTTTTTCCGTTCCATGAATTTACGGGCACCTGTCTTTGGTGTGTTATCCTCTTCTTCTGGCATCATTAGCTTGCGAAGTGCCTTACGAAGCGACTCTTCTGTAAGATTTCTTGTAAGTTTGCCTGTAACCGCAAGAGATATTTTACCTGTTTCCTCCGAAACGATAACTACTACTGCATCGGAATTTTCACTCATTCCGATACCAGCACGATGCCTTGTGCCAAGCTCTGAATCCAAGTTTGGATTCTGTGTAAGAGGAAGCACGCAGGCTGCAGAATGAACTCTGCCATCTCTTATAACAACTGCTCCATCGTGGAGAGGAGTATTAGGCACAAATATATTTACAAGAAGTCCCTCACTGACAACGCTGTCAATTTTAACTCCCGAGTTAACGATATCGCCAAGCTTTGATGTTCTCTCGAATACCACAAGACAACCTGTTTTGGTTGATGACATATTACTGCAAGCACGACTTACTTCGTCACACACGTTTTTGATTTCCGTAGGCTCCATAGTTTTGGAGAGAAGATTATTACGAATAGTAGCTGTGCCCACCTTTTCAAGAACTCGTCTGAGCTCTGGCTGGAATATAACTACCAACGCAAGTACACCAACTTGCAATGTGTTACGGAGGATATAGTTGATAGTGTAGAACTCAAGCCATTCGCTGACCAGCATTATAACTACAAGGAAGCCTATTCCCTTTACAAGCTGCATTGCTCTTGTTTCACGAATAAATCCGATAACTTTGTAGAAAATATACGCAACGATAAGAATATCAAATACATCTTGCAATCTGAAGTAGCTACCGTAATTCGATATGTAGTACTGAATTGTTTCAGCAAACTGTGCAAACATCTACGCTTCACCTCCGCTTTATTTATATGCCAAAGGAGCTAATTTAAAGAATATTAACTCGCAATTACCGCATTGTATCTATTATCCGTTCTATTATACACTATATCATCTTAATTTTAAAGGGTTTTTACGAAAAATTTCAATTTTTTTTCGTGTCCCCTTGTATGTGATTGTTTTTTTGCTACCTATATGTTAGAATTAATTCAAATATCACTGGTAAAGGGTGTTAATATTGGTTTATTATGAAAAAGAATTAAGCAGAGAATACAAATTTAAGGGAAAGATTATAAACCTGCGATTTGATACAGTTGAAATGCCTGACGGCAACACCGCAAGCCGCGAAATTGTAGAGCATAATGGCGGTGTGGCTGTGATAGCCCTTGATAGCGATAACTGCGTATATTTGGTAAGACAATATCGTCGACCGCTAGACACAGATATCCTTGAAATTCCTGCTGGAAAATTAGATAAAGACGAGGACCATAGACTTGGGGCTATCAGAGAGCTTAAAGAGGAAACAGGACTTAGCGCAAAAAGCCTGAAATATCTTGGTGGCACAGCTCCATCCCCTGGCTATACAAGTGAGATAATCCACTTATACCTTGCAACAGAACTAACACAAGGTGAAGCTGATCCTGACGAGGATGAATTTCTCAATCTCGAAATATATCCATTAAGCAAGGCTATAGAAATGATTTTTTCAGGTGAAATCACCGATGGAAAAACCATTAACGCTATTCTTATGGCAAAAGAAATTGTGAAATAGTATAAGTTTCGATAAAAATCACACTCATACAAATTTGGTATGGGTGTTTTTTGTCAACTGTAAACCTACATGTTGTATAAAAAAATCTATCAAGCACAAGTTGTAGGAAAGCGGGAAATAATATTTATTTTTTTGGATTATTTTGTCCTTTTCCCTTTATTTTTTCAGAAAAATGGTATATAATGCAATATAAGTTTATACTTGGGGTATTGTCCTCATTTTTTATATGGAGAGGGTAGTAAAATAATGAAAAGCAACAAAGCAGAGATTAAAATTATCGGAAAGACTTATACTATCACTGGGGATGGCACAAAAGCATATCTCGAAAAACTTGCCGGGTTGGTGGATAAGAAGGTTTCAGCACTCTTTGAATCAGATAAAATGATGCCGATTGAAATGGCTGCTATTCTGGCAGCTATCAATGTAGCAGATGATTATTACAAAGCTTGTTCTGAAATTTCCGAGCAAAAAAAGCAAGTAAGTATCTACTCAGAAGAGTTAACTGATGCTAAGACCGAGATTAATAATCTTAAAATTGAAAACGAAATGCTTAAATTACAAATTGGAAAGCTGAAAAAATCATGAGAAAAATGGAACTTCTGGCACCTGCCGGTAGCTTTGAGGCTTTAAAGGCAGCAATAAATGCCGGCGCTGATGCAGTATACTTTGCAGGTAGCGATTTTGGTGCAAGAAAGTTTGCATCAAACTTCGACGACGAAGAAATTGTAAAGGCAATTATGTATTGCAAAACGCATGGGGTAAAATCATATATAACTGTAAACACTCTTATTTCGGATAGAGAATTCAAAAAGCTTTGTCCATTTTTAGAGCTGATTTATACCGCCGGTGCTGATGGTGTTATAATTCAGGATTTGGGCGTTGCAAAACTTATAAGAGAGCAACTTCCAGACCTCCCTCTGCACGCAAGTACTCAGATGACAGTGTGCACGCCAGATGGTGCAAAACAGCTTGAAGAATTAGGATTCAAACAGGTTGTTCTATCAAGAGAGCTTACAAAGGATCAGATTGAAGAAATCTGCAAAAGCACTAATATCAAGGCAGAGATTTTTGTCCACGGTGCACTCTGCGTAAGCTACTCCGGACAATGCCTTATGAGTAGTATGATTGGTGGCAGAAGTGGCAACAGAGGTTGTTGCGCGCAGCCCTGCAGAATGAACTATACTCTTGATGGAAAGAAAGGCGCTTTCCTAAGCCTTAAGGACCTATCACTTATAAATCATATTGAAACCCTTTCACAGATTGGTGTTGACAGCCTAAAAATCGAAGGCAGAATGAAAGGTCCCGAATACATCTCGGTAGTTACAAGTATCTATCGCAAAGCAATAGATGGAAAAACTGTTACAAAAGATGATATAAAGCTTTTAGAAAATATTTTTTATCGTGGTGGTTATACTAACGGGTATTTTACAAACAATAAAACAGAAGATATGTATGCGCCCTTCAAGGACGAGAATCCATATTTAAGACAAACAAAACATAAAATGCCTCCCGAAAAGGAAGCAACCATAAAATATGTTGGCAGGGACAAAGCTAAGCTTACTCTGCCGTCCTTCAAAGAGAAAAACAGAAAAGGTATGTCACTTTCTGTAAGAGTGCGCAGTCAAGAGCAGCTAAAAGCAGTTCTTGAAACGCCCTACTCCACACTATATATCCCTGCAGGACTTATTTGCAAATTTGCATCTTCTCTTGATTTATCCAAGGTGGTATGCACACTCCCACGACTTGATATGGACAAGGAGCTAATTAAAACAGTCAGAGATTTATGTGTAGAAAAAGCAATGGCATCCAATATTGGACAAATTGCACCTCTTAACGAAATGGGATTTAAAGTTATTGGTGACTTCACCCTTAACATATATAACTCACTTGCACTTAAGCATTACAAGGAAATCGGCTTGTGGGCAACCTGTCTTTCACAGGAACTAATGCTTCCACAGATTCGTGATATCGCAAAGTGTATGCCTGTATACTGTCTTGCATATGGCAGATTGCCACTTATGTATATTGAGAATCCCCCAAAAGGAAAATCTCTAACCGACAGGCAGGGAACCACATTCGCCATCGACGGACATGAAATATTCAACAGTGTTCCTCTTTATATGGCAGATAAAACTCAGGATATGACAGAAGTGGGCATAAGAGAAGGAATCATAATGCTGACTATTGAAGACAGAGAGCAAACAAGAACTATTATAAATGCATTTGCGGAAAAGGCTTCTCCAAAGGGTAATTTCACCAGAGGGAAGTATTATAAAAACTAACTTTGAAAGGAAGAACATAGATGAAGGTAGGCATTAAATATCTTTCGGATAAATACGAAAACGAACTAAAAAAACCATCCTATGCTACAGAAGGTTCAGCCGGACTTGACCTTCCTGCATGCATAGACCAACCAATAACTCTAAATCCAGGCGACAGACAAGCTATCCCAACAGGACTTGCTATTGAGCTTCCATCACCTGATTATGTAGCATACATTTTCGCTCGTAGCTCATTGGGACTTAAAAAGGGCATAACTCTTCCCAATGCAGTAGGGGTTATCGACAGCGATTATCGTGGTCAGATTTTTGTTGCACTTACTAACATATCAAACGAGCCATATACAATAAATGCCGGCGAAAGAATTGCGCAGCTAGTTATCGCCCCTGTAATTCGTGCTGAGTTTATTGAAAAGGACGAGCTTGAGGACACAGACCGTGGCGCAGGCGGGTTTGGCTCAACAGGAAAGTTATAATTAATCCGATTTTTTATATACAACGAAAGGACCGTGAAGATAAATGTTTTCTAGATTTTCAAAAGATATCGGTATCGACCTTGGTACAGCCAACACCCTGGTTCATGTTAAGAACAAGGGAATTGTTGTAAGAGAACCATCCGTTGTTGCTGTAAATAGCTACACAAACGAAGTTCTGGCAGTTGGTAATGCAGCAAAAGAGATGCTGGGCAGAACACCGGGCAATATCGTGGCTATGCGTCCTATGAAGGATGGAGTTATTGCTGACTTTGACAAAACTCAGGCTATGCTTCGTTACTTTATACACCAGGCTCTTCCAAACAGCAAATTTGTAAAGCCAAGTGTTATTGTGTGTATTCCTTCAGGGGTCACCGAAGTTGAAAGACGCGCTGTTGAAGATTCTGTTATGCAGGTTGGCGCAAAAGAGGCTTTTCTTATTGAAGAACCAATGGCAGCAGCTATCGGTGCCGGTCTCCCTGTTGAAGAACCAACAGGCTGTATGGTGGTTGACATCGGTGGAGGCACAAGTGAGGTTGCAGTTATATCCTTAGGCGGAATTGTAACAAGCAAATCCCTTCGTGTAGCAGGTGATGATTTTGACGAATCAATTATGCAGTATATTAGAAAAAATCACAATCTCTCTACAGGTGAGAGAACATCCGAACAAGTTAAGTTTGCATTAGGCTCTGCATATCCAATTGGAGAAGATGGTTCAATGGAGATTAGGGGCAGAGATATCCTAACAGGACTTCCTAAGACAATTACAATCACAACAACTGAAGTAAGGATTGCTCTTAAAGAAGCGGTTTATGCAATCATAGATGCAATAAAGACAACGCTCGAGAGAACTCCGCCAGAGCTTGCAGCAGACATTATGGACAGAGGCATTATGCTTACTGGTGGCGGAGCTATGCTTCGTGGTCTTGATATGCTTATCAGCGAAGAAACGGGCATTCCTGTACATGTGGCAAACGACCCACTTGATTGCGTTGTTAAAGGTACAGGCAAGGTGCTTGAAGAAATAAGTACCCTTAGAAACACTATTATTTCATCTAAAAATTCAAGGAGATAAATTTTGTAAGATATGAACCAGTTGTTTAACCGAAAAACAATAGGAATATTGGCAATCATAACTATAATCCTGCTTCTTATGACAGCTTTTCTGCGTACTGGCAGATCAGATAGTTCATTTCTAGAGACAGGTATTGAAACCATACTTTCACCTTTCCAGAAGGTGATTTCTATTGTTGACGGTGGGGTTAATGAATTCTTTGGATATTTTGGCAGTGTAAAAAGGCTCAAAGAAACGAATGAGGCTTTAACCAAAAGAATCGCCCAGCTAGAGAATGAGAACAGAACCCTTACAGGCTACAAAACAGAAAACGAACGTCTAAAAGGGCTGCTTAGCCTAGATAGCAGTCTTGCATATTATGAGACTGTTGGTTGTAGGGTAATAGCCAAGGACTCTGGAAACTGGTTTGATACATTTACCATTGACAAGGGTAGAAATGCAGGAATTAAGATTAATCAGAATGTTATTACAAATGGTGGCCTTGTAGGACGAATAAGTAAAGTTGGCAGCAACTGGTCAAAGGTTGCAACAATAATAGATGAGACAAGCTCTCTGGGATGCATCATCACAAGAACTGGCGATATCGCAGTTATAGAAGGCGATCTAGAGCTTAGTGGCAAGGGGCTTTGCAAGCTTTCATATATGTCATCCAGCTCTGCTGCTGCAGTAGGCGACAGCGTAGAAAGTTCAGGTCTTGGGGGAGTATTCAGAAAAGGACTTATGATTGGAAAAATCAAAGAAATTCACACAGATACACAAGGTCTTACACAATATGCAGTTATCGAACCTTCAGTAGATTTTGGAAAAATCACAGAGGTTCTTGTTATAACAAATTAATTAATTTAAGAAGGTAAAATCGTATTATGACTCGCTTTAAATATATCTCTATTGCAATTATAATAGCGACGCTTCTGCAAACTACACTTATGGACTATTTGGCTATAGGCGGCATAAAGCCTTTGCTTTTATTAGCTGTTTCCATATGTGCAGTTCTTGATTTTGGCGTTGTTTCAGGTTGCATAACAGGTGTTATATGTGGTCTTATTATGGATATTACAAGTGGTGGCGGTGTTGGACTTAGCTCGCTTATACTTTTGTACATCTGTATCGTTTGTGGCCTTCTTTGCCCCAAAATTTTCAAGGAGAAAGTTAGCGTCGTTGTCTTGTTTACTCTTACTTCCACATTTATTTTTGAATTTATATATGCCTTCCTCCTTTTCTTCGTATGGGGCAAGGGGAGTATGGTTTTTTTACTTTTTAGCAGGATTATTCCCGAATCATTATACACATCGATTTTTGCAATACCTATATTTTTAATTTTTAAAAGGGTGAAAAACGTCGAATGGATGGACAACTAAAAAACCGATTCATAATTATATATATTTTTATTGCTGTGGTCTTTGTTGTTATCTGCTCACAGCTTTTTCGTTTGCAAGTAATTGAAGGTGAAAGTTATCGTATACTTGCTGAGAACAGGCTATTCACCACAGAGACAGTAAAAGCACCGCGAGGTGAGATTCTCGACAGAAATGGCATTCCGCTTGTTACAAACAGAATCGGGTTTGGCGTAAGTTTTCGTAAGGAATTCATTGAAAAGGGTCAGCTCAATTCCCTTATTTTATCTGTTGTCAACACTTTCAAAGCAACAGGCGAAGGATATGCAGATACTCTGCCTGTAACTCTTGAAAGGCCCTTTTCATATATCTTTTCGGGTGCATCAACACAGGAAGCACAAAAAAACAGAAACTCATTCTTAAAAAGCCTGGAATTAAGCAGTGACACAACACCCGTTCAGCTATTAAATTACTATGTTAAAAAATACAATATCGACCCTACCCTTTCTCCAATAGCTAAAAGAGCAATTGTAGGAGTCAGATATGAGATGGAAAACCATTTGTTTTCCAATAATACTCCTTACACCTTTTCAACAGATGTAAGCATGAACACCGTAACTATCATAAAGGAAAACAGCGCTAAATTTCAAGGGATATCGATAACTGTTGAACCTATCAGAGAATACACATATGGGAATATGGCAAGCCATATATTGGGCAGAGTGGGTGTTATATCAAAGCCTGAATATGATAAGAAAACCGAAAACGGCAAAGGCTACAAGCTTACTGACAACATTGGTAAAGACGGAATCGAGCAATATCTTGAAGATTACCTAAAAGGTAAAGATGGATATTCCGGAATATATCAGAATTTAAATGGCAACCTAAGTCAGAAACTTGCCCAAACCAGCCCACAGACAGGAAGTTATGCAATACTTACAATAGATGCAAAGGTGCAACAGACACTAGAGCGCTCCCTTGAAGAAACAATTATAAAAATCCAAAAGGAATTTAGCGATGCACAGAGTGGCGCAGCAGTTGTCATTGATGTAAAAAGCGGAGAAGTCCTTGGAATGGCAAGCTATCCGACATATAACATAGCTAGCTTTAACGAAGACTATCAACAACTTATAGAGAACCCCCTATATCCCCTGTGGAACAGAGCAATTGGCGGTGCTTACGCTCCCGGTTCTACATTCAAGATGCTCACAGCCGTTGCGGCGCTTAGCGAGGGAGTAATCACAGAAAGCGATACTATTGTTGATACAGGCGTTTACAAATATTACGATGATTATCAGCCAAGATGCTGGGCTTATGCACAGGGTGGTCACGGAGCGCAGAATATTACACAGGCGCTGATGAACTCCTGTAACTATTATTTCTACGAGGTTGGCAGACGATTGGGAATTGACAATCTTGAAAAATATGCTAAAAAGTTTGGTCTTGGTGAAAAGACAGGAATTGAAATTTCCGGTGAAATATCCGGTATCCTTGCATCGAAAGATTTTCGAAAGAAATCAAAAAGAATCTGGTATCCAGGCGATACATTACAAGCAGCAATCGGACAATCAGACCATATATTCACACCAATACAGATGGCAAACTATATTGCCACATTAGCAAATGGTGGCACACGATATAAGCCACACCTTATAAAGAGTGTCAACGATTATACAGATGATTCTAAAACACTTACTGTAGAAAACGAAATTGTAGATACAATCGACATGAATAAAAAAGTTTATAACTCTGTTATTCAGGGAATGAAGGATGTTGCACAGACAGGCACCGCCGCAAGTATATTTAGAGACTATCCAATCCCGGTTGGATGTAAAACAGGTACTGCAACGGTTGCACAGGGTAATGACAATGGTATCTTCGTGGCATTCGCACCTCTAAATGATCCACAAATTGCTGTTGTATCAGTTGTTGAACACGGTGGTCACGGCAGCTACCTTGGTGGAGTAGCAAAGGATATATTTGACCTCTACCTTATGGCGGATACCAATGTTGATAGAATATCACCTAAAAATACACTTATTCCTTGATATAAAGGAGCGATTAATATGTCACAGATAATTACAGTAGCATCAGGCAAGGGAGGCACAGGAAAAAGTCATTTCTGCGCTGGCTTTGCAAGGGCTCTTTCCTCTCTTGGTAAAAAAGTAGCACTTATCGACGGCGCAATGGGACTTAGAACCCTGGACATGATTTTGGGTGTAGATGATAAAGTTTTCTACACATACGTTGATGTTATAAATGGTGATTGCACCCTCGAAGAAGCATCTGTAGAGTGCGGAGGATTCACATTATTTTCGCCTCCACAGAATACACTTTGTGAGAATGAATTGACAGATTTTTCGACAAATTTTTCCAAAGACTTGCAAAATCTGTTTGATTTTATTATAATAGACTCAGGTAGTGGAATTTCAAATGAGTTTATTCAAGCGATTTCCCCTGCTGATAAGGTTATTTTAATAACCGAGCCAACCTCTGAATCCGTCCGTTGTGTGGACAGAGCCGCAGGAGTTGCAGAGGAAAATGGCAAGAAAGACTTACTTCTTGTTATAAATAAGGTCAATCCCGATTATATTAAGAAGGGAATTCAAAGTCAGATCATAACCATAATAGATATGCTTGGTATAACCACTATTGGTATTGTTCCTGATTTTAATCTAAAAAACAAAAAGCATAATCCAGATATCGCATTTAATAATATTGCAAGACGATTTGTTGGCGAAAAGGTACCTATTATGGATTTGTAATACACTTTGAAAGGAATGAAAAAAATATGAATATAGCAATCACTGCACATGACAAGAAGAAAGAACTAATGGTGGATTTTTGTATAGCATATTGCGGCATACTCAGTAAACACAATCTTGTTGCTACAGGCACAACAGGTTCACTCGTAAGTGAAGCAACAGGCCTTAATGTTCAGCGCTTTCTTTCTGGCCCCCAAGGCGGTGACCAGCAGATTTGCGCCAGAATCGCATATAATGAGATAGACCTCGTGCTATTCTTCCGTGATCCATTAGGTGCGCAAGAAGCTGAACCCGATGTAAATAATATGATCAGACTTTGTGATATTCATAACATCCCTGTGGCTACAAATGTAGCCACAGCGGAAGTTCTTATCCAAGGTCTTGCAAGAGGCGACCTTGATTGGCGTGATATTGTTAATCCAAAAGACTGATAAAAAAATACATGTAAATAATAACAAGAGGTTCGTTTCGTTTGAAGCGAACCTTTTTCTTTATTGATAGATGCTTTTTTACTTTTCAAACACATTAGATTATATATTGTATTGCCTGATATACTGTCGATGCATAGTGCAGTGTCATCTTGCTTCCCTTTGGCAATTTAATCTCATTTGCCTTTGGAATTATAGCGTGGGTGAAGCCAAGCTTCTCTGCTTCTGCAAGGCGCTGCTCCATCTGATTTACCCCTCTAATTTCACCTGTCAAGCCGACCTCTCCCATTGCAACAAACTCCTTGCCAATTGGCTTATCCCTAAAGGCTGATGCAATAGCAAGAACAATGCCCAAATCTGCTGCAGGCTCGTCTATCCTTATACCACCAATAACGTTTACATATGCGTCTTTACCTGTGAGGTTAAGCCCCACTCTCTTTTCAAGAACTGCCATAAGAAGTGATACTCGATTGTGATCAGTGCCTGTTGCCATCCTTTTGGGATTATTAAAGCTACTGTCCGCCACAAGTGCCTGAAACTCTGCAAGCATAGGACGGCTCCCCTCAAGGGTGCATACAACGCAAGAACCGGGCTCATTTTCCGGTCTGCCCTCCAAAAATAGCATTGATGGATTCTTCACCTCTGAAAGACCTGTATCGTGCATCTCAAAAACACCGATTTCATTAGTCGAACCGAATCTATTCTTAACACAGCGAAGTATTCTGTGACAATGATGCTGTTCGCCCTCAAAATATAGAACACAATCAACAATATGCTCCAAAATCTTCGGACCTGCTATTGCACCATCTTTTGTAACATGTCCAACAAGGAACACCGATATATTCATTTCCTTGGCAATACGCATAAATGCAACTGCCGCTTCACGAACTTGACTGACGCTTCCCGGAACCGATGATATTCCCGGGGAATACATAGTTTGTACTGAATCAATTATTAGTATTTTAGGCTGTACCTTTTCAATCTGAGAAATAATATTCTCCATATTAGTATCAGACAAAAGGAACAGGTTTTCATTTTCTGTCTTAAGGCGTTTGCTACGCATCTTAATCTGATTGCCGGATTCTTCACCCGATATATAGAGAATCTTCACACCCTTGGGAAGGGTACTGCACATTTGCAAAAGAAGTGTTGACTTACCAATACCGGGATCTCCCCCCACAAGGATAAGTGAGCCTTCAACAATTCCACCACCAAGAACTCCATCAAGCTCGCCGATTCCACAAGAGAATCTATGCTCACTGTTTAATTCCAAATTGCTTAGCTGAACAGCCGAAGCTGTTCTATCACTTGACATTCCAAAAGGCGCAGATGAAGACGAGCTCTTTATATTCTCCTCAAACATTGAGTTCCAAGCGCCACAAGCGCTGCATCTGCCAAGCCATTTAGCTGACTCATATCCACACTCATTACAAACAAAAACGGTTTTTACCTTCATTATCTTCTATCTCCCTTTTCCCTATCTTTATATTGGAAATGGTTCAAATCGGACTCCTTATCTTCTTCAAGGATTATAGGATTTGCAGGATCCGGGCCAAAGGTCATATCTGTTTTAATAAAAGGCGACACCCCATCATATGCATAATTCTTGCCATAAAGCTCATCATACATAAGGGTCTGCAGGTTATCACTGTACTGGGGATTTGTCTTGTCATTCTTATAATATCTATGAAGTGCATTTATGTAATTGCCCTTAAAATTAAGTAACTCTGTCACTCTTGAATTAAGCTGATATGCATAAAGATACTCATCATTAACAGGCAAGTCATAATTTGCCCACACTACATATTCGGTTTCATATAAATCACCATTTATAAGCTGCTCTTCTGTTATGTTCATAGCCGGAAGATGATCACCATAAAGCACAAGCACAGTAGGTTCTTTGTAGCTTTTAAGAGCTGATATAAGCTGACCTACGGCTGCATCCATCTCGTAGAGCTGATTTATATAATATTCAAAACCAATTTTGTACTCAGGGTCCGCCGTTTCCATTCCTGCGGTTACAACAATCGGCTGATTAGGATCAAGAACTTCTTTGGGATATTTACCATGAGACTGTACAGACACTGCAAAGACAAAGTCCTTTCCTTCTGTGGCATCAAGGCACTTGAAAATTTCACCAATAAGTACCTTATCCTTTGCCCAATTAGTCGGGGTTCTCTCGACCTCACCCATATATTCGATAGATGTGAAAGTGTCAAAGCCAAGGTTTGTATAGTTAATATGTCTGTCATAGAAGGTCTTTGTATGATTATGAACAGCATGGGTTGTGTATCCATACTTCTTCAAATCATAGCATACAGAGCCTGCTGTCTTTTTAAGAGTTGCCGTTTTATAAGGATACTCACAAGCTCCAAACTTGCTAACACTCATTCCTGTAAGAACCTCAAACTCGGAGTTTGCAGTTCCGCCTCCAAGCCCCGGAATCTTAAGATAGCCGGAAGAATACTTCTCTTTAAGACTTGTAAAAACAGGAATCGGATCCTGATTATACTGAACATCCTTAAGATGTTTCACATCAAAGAATGATTCTAACTGAACATATATGATATTAGGAGTTTTAGCAGGGTCGCTTACACGGTCTGCCTCGGTGATTTTGTTAATAATCTCCTTAACGCCCTCCTGTGTATATGTTTCGGTCTTATCCACTCCGCGATTTACCATACTACATGAAAAGCAATATACAAAACCATATTTCTTATATGCCTTCGGGAGATTACCAAAACTCTCAGCATTGCTATATATGTTATAAGAAAAAAGCATCGAAGCACAGCAGATTGCAAAAGCTATAACCATCCAAATTGTAGCTGAAAAATAGTCCGTTTCCTTCTTAGGTTCACGCTTGAAGATAGCAACTATAACCCCTACAACAAGGATAGCTCCTACAATTGCTAGGATAAGCTGCCAAAGATTAACATATGAATCCATAAGGTCAATGGCAAAACGAAGGATTGAAAAATCTATCCATGCCAAGGGGGTATTGCGGAATATAAGTATAATACAGTTTGCCACGCCAAGACCAAACCACACCAGTATTACCATAGCCAAAATAAAATATCTACGCTTGAAGAAAAGACATAGTGTGATACAGCAAAATACAATTGAAAAGTTCATAATGAAATATCCAATATCAATTGTCATAAACTTCAGTGCGCCAATAAGGGAATGTCTGCTGAGTATTTCAACAACAAGAACTAAAACCCATGAAATGATTGCACAAAAAAGGAAGTCACGGAACTTAAGTCTCGACAATTTATTATTAACACTGTCCTGTTTGTCCATGAGCTTACCCTTTATATCTATATATAGTTTTTCAATAATCGACTTGCTTCCATCGCCGCCAGTCGAGCGTTTGTTATGCATTTTCTGTTCTTCCTCCGTTGCTTTGTATCTGCGAAATTCTACAGAGTACAGTATATCACAACGAAGGTTCATTTTCAAGATATATATTATTCACATTTGATAGAAGATTTACTGTAATACATCCTTGTAATTGTTCACACTAACATAAAACAATGTTAAAAATTATTTCTTGCACGAAGCTCTACTACCTTGCCAATAACTGTAACAGGGAGCTTTTCTGCTTGTTCCTGCGAATAGAACATTGGAGGAAATTCAGAATTATTAGAAACAAGGCTCACCCCTACCTGATACTGATACACCTTTTTACAGGTAGCTTCGTAGCCCACACGAACAATGGCGACTTCACCATTTCTTACGTCACTTTGTCTTTTGACAATTACAATGTCACCATCATTTATTCTGGGCGCCATACTGTTACCCGAAATCTTCAATGCAAAATAATCGCCATCATCCGCCATAGTATGAGGAACCGTCTCATAGTCGATAATCTCCTGCTCTGCAATGTTAGGCAAGCCACCCTTAACCTCACCCAAAACAGGCAATGTATATCCTGTATTATCATCACCAATGGCAACACCCAGAACCTCTGTGATTACCTTAAGTGAATTGTGAGGAATCTTTTTTGTAGAGCCTGTCATATATCTTTGCAATGTTGATTTTGTAATGCCTGTAAGCTGTTCAAGCATTGTATATGAAATCTTTTTTTGCTCACGGATTCTGTTAAGTTCAATATTGTTCAAAATCATCACCCCTGTTTTTTCTATCTTTTTCTTATCATATATACAGAATAGCACATATGTCCCATTTTTGCAACAGTTTATTTGAAATTTTTCTAATATTTTTTAGCAAAATAAAAAGGATTTCATCCTCATATATCGAAATTCATATACAAAGCTCGTAAAACAAGGCTTTATAGCCTCCCACCTTTTATCTGCGGTATTTTGTCGAATCATCCCGTTTGTGGGAATTAGTTGTCGATAATTGCAGGATAATATGATGTGAAATGATTAACTGTCATATAATACAATCGTCTCAAACAAAGCAAAAGGAGACGATTATTTATGGAAAATTATCATTGTTACCCACTTACGGAGGACGAACTTTATAATGAGGGGAATGTTTTTTGCTGTGTATGCGGCAAGCAAATTACAGGATATGAAAAGTCGTACAGTCTTGGCAACGAAACAGTATGTGACGACGAAGGCTGCAAAGACGAATTCTACGATAATAATGCTGACGAAATGCTGGTAGAATTTGCAAAAGAAACAGGGATGAGAACCGACGCAATGGAATGGTTTTATGAAAATATTTAAGAAAGGACTTGTAATCAAATGAATAAAAAGGAAATGGATATTATAAGAAACTGGTTAAAGGGTTACAGACTCAGCCTTAAGGAGTTGAACGCTCGCACCGAGCATGTGGAATGGCTCAAGTCTGAGATATTCACGCCCCTTTCTCAAAGCGAAAAGGAGCGGGACAAGTACGCATCCATAAGGGTAGAAAAAATCATGGCAGATATTCTGCGGGATGCAGAAATACGCCTTGTTAATCTTCGATATGAAATCGAAACAATTGAAAGTGAAATACAAGAACTTGATGAGTACGAAAGATGTGTGCTCTACAACCGCTACATATTGGGCATACAATGGCTGGATCTTCCTGAAAGAATTGGCTACGAAATTGCTCAATGCCAAAGACTCGAGAGAAGGGCACTTGAGAATCTTGCATCTTCACAGAGGATCAAGCAGCTCCTTAATAGTAACTCTTCCACCCATTGTGACAAGCCCATCGATAATCTGGCTCTCAGTAAGTGTGCCACAATATTTTAGATTATCATCAACCGCTATAATAACAAAATATTTGTGGCAATCAAACTCCTTAAGCAAAAGCCTTGCAGGCAGAGAGTTCTTTACAGTAATGGATTGGGTCTTCATCCTTCCATCTGACAGCTTACCCTTGCTGTACAACACATCACGCATAACGATAATATGCATACTCCTCTTTTCTGCAATCCCATTAACAGTTATAAAAACGCAGATAAGCAGAATAGAAAAGTTAAAACGGCTGATTATTAATATAAGTAATCCCATAATAAACAATATAGCTGTAAATATGTGACTAATCCTTACAGAGAAGTTAAACGCTTTTACAAATCCCCACCTGTGGGTAAGTATAGCCTTTAGCACTCTGCCTCCATCAAGGGGAAGAATTGGCATAAGATTCATCACGCCTATTATTCCACTTGATATGGCAACAAAATCACGAATGTATATATTCTTTATACAAAGCATAGAAAACAAAACTATAAGACTATTTGTTAAGGGTCCTGCCGATGCGACGATTATCTCATGGGTAGGATTTTTAACATAGCCTTCCTTAAGTTCAATGGTAACTCCAAAAGGATACAGGCAAAGACGCCTAACATCTGCTTTGACATATAACGCCGCTAGTAGATGGCCAAGCTCGTGTACAAATGCCACCAGATACATCACAATCAGCTGAGGGAAGTATCCAAATAGCACAGCAGGAATTAATATAAATGGCGTAGAAGGATGAATATAGAATTTATTCACTCCTTACCGCCTCTATTCCCCGCTTGCACTCACTGATAATGGCCTTGGCAGTACCACTAAAGTCAACGGAGTAGTTAATATAATAATCTATATTATCCTTAATTCTGTCAATATGACTGACGCTCATAACGCCACCGAAAATAATAACACTTATTAGAAACTGAATTCCAAAATTTAGGGCAAGGCTCTTTTTATCCTTCTTCTGCCCTCTTGCCTCTCGCCTGAGTCTTATAAGTTGTTCTTCTCTGGTCATATAAAATCCCCCTTTCATAAATACATATGAAAGGGGGTTAATTTATATGCAGAAAAACTGCGTTTCATAGATACGCCGTTTTTAATGTATAATATAAATTATTTAACCATGCTCGCAACTTCATCAGCGAAGTTGTCTTCTTTCTTTTCGATACCGTCGCCCTTTTCGAATCTTACGAAGCTAAGGATTTCGATATCTGTGCCGATTTCGCCAGCGATCTGCTTTGTGTAATCAGCAACTGTGATGTCAGGGTCCTTAATGAAGCCCTGTTCAACAACACAAAATTCGTTGTAGTACTTACCGATTCTACCAAGTACCATCTTTTCAGCGATTGCTTCAGGCTTACCTTCGTTGATAGCCTGTGCCTTAAGGATTTCCTTTTCCTTTTCGATAACATCAGATGGAACTTCATCTCTTGTAACATACAGAGGATTTGCAGCAGCAACCTGCATAGCGATATCCTTTGCATATTCCTTAAATGTATCTGTATCCTTCTTTGAGTCATCAGCAAGCTTAAACTGAACAACAACACCGATTCTGCCGCCGCCATGAACATATGAACCAACAGCGCCTTCAAATCTACTAAATCTTCTGAGGTTCATGTTTTCGCCGATTGTAGCGATCTTTTCTTTAAGAACTTCTTCAACATTCTTACCATCTTCATATGGAAGAGCAAGGAGCGCTTCAACATCAGCAGGATTTTCCTTAATGATGATTGCAAGAACATCATCAACAAGCTTGATAAAATCTGCATTCTTTGCAACGAAATCAGTTTCGCTGTTGATTTCAACAACTGCACCAACATTACCGTCTACAACAGCCTTAACAAGACCTTCTGCAGCAACTCTGCCAGCCTTCTTAGCAGCCTTTGCAAGGCCCTTTTCACGGAGAAGTTCTATAGCCTTATCCATATCACCGTTTGCTTCTGTGAGGGCTGACTTACAGTCCATCATGCCACAACCGGTTCTTTCTCTTAATTCTTTTACGTCACTTGCTGTTATTGCCATCGGAATCAACTTCCTTTCGTAATTTGGATTTATATATTAGGTCGTAGCCTAAAATTATTCAGCCTTTTCAGCCATCTTCTTCTTTGCCTTTGCTCTTGGGCTTGATTCTGCAAGCGCAGCTACAAGCTCATCTGCTTCTGCATCTTCATCAACAGGAGCTGCAAAAGATTCGCCCTGCTTACCTTCTGAAACAGCATTAGCGATTGTTTCAACAATAAGCTTAACGGCTCTGATAGCATCGTCGTTACCAGGAATTACATAATCAACATCTTCTGGATCACAGTTTGTATCAACGATAGCAACAACTGGAATACCAAGCTTATGTGCTTCTGCGATTGCGTTCTTTTCTTTTCTTGGGTCAACAACGAACATACAACCTGGGAGCTTCTTCATTTCCTTAATACCGCCAAGGTACTTTTCAAGCTTTTCCTTTTCAGCGATAAGGTTTAATACTTCCTTCTTTGGAAGGAGTTCGAATGTACCATCAGATTCCATCTTTTCAAGCTGATAGAGTCTGTTGATTCTCTTCTGGATTGTCTTGAAGTTTGTGAGCATACCGCCAAGCCATCTAGCGTTAACATAGTACTGGCCAACTCTCTGTGCTTCTTCGATGATTGCATCCTGAGCCTGCTTCTTTGTACCAACAAAGAGGATAGACTGACCGTTTTCAGCAACCTCTTTAACAAAAGAGTATGCTTCTTCAATCTTTTTTACTGTCTTCTGGAGATCGATAATATAAATACCGTTTCTCTCTGTGAAGATGTATTCCGCCATTTTAGGGTTCCATCTTCTTGTCTGATGTCCGAAATGAACACCTGCTTCTAAAAGCTGTTTCATTGAAATTACTGACATACTGCACCTCCGTAATTTGTTTATACCTCCACCGAACTTCATCGCATAAACAGGAACATTCCCCACGTATCTCGCAGTTGGAACGACAGCCTGCCTCTCCATTCAGTGTGCGTATTTATTTGTAGCTATGTCAATAGCCCTAATAGTTTACCACAAAAATCTCCCATTTGCAACACTTTTTTGTGATTTCTTTATTCTTTTTCATTATTTTACAATATATACAAAAGTGTGGACAAAAACCATGTATTTTGTCATTAATATCACTTATATACTACCATGCATATCAGCTTTTCTGCCACATTCCCCTCAAGTATGTATTTATAGTCGGGATTAATTTATGTTAATTATCGTTTCTTGCTTATTTCGCATTACCCTGTATAGATTGCAATTATAATTTTACTCCTAAGTTTACATAAGTCAATACATATGTTGGATATTATCTATTTAAATTAAAATATATATAAATTATATAAAAAAATGTTGATAATACTATATTTTGTGGTATACTAAAATAGTATGATTTTGTACTTATTTTCTTATGATGAAAGGATTGTTTATTTATGGCAGAGCTTCGTTACAACCCACTCACAAAGTATTGGGTTATGATAGCATCACACAGACAGAATAGGCCACAGATGCCAAAGGATTGGTGCCCATTCTGTCCAGGTTCAGGAAAGGTTCCCGAAAGCTATGATGTATATAAGTATGACAATGACTTCCCGGCACTTTCACAGACTCCACCAGAGCCCGATGATTTAAAAACAGATTTCTATAAAATTGCTCCATCATATGGGAAGTGTGAGGTTATTCTATATTCACCCGAGCACACAAAGACTCTCCCGGAACTTCCTGTTGAACATGTAAGAAAGCTTGTTGACCTTTGGGTTGAAAGATTTGTTGAAATTAAAAAGGATGTAAACATTAAATATGTCTTTATATTTGAAAACAGAGGCGAGGTTGTAGGTGTTACCATGCCTCATCCTCACGGACAGATTTATGGTTACCCATTTATTCCAAAGAAGCTTGAGCTAGAATGCGCATCAGCAAAAGAGCATAAGGAAAAGACGGGCAACTGCATTTTCTGCGATATGCTTAAGGACGAGGTTAACAGTGGGGAAAGAATCATTATTGAGAACGATGATTTTTATGCCTTCCTCCCATTCTACAGTGAATATCCATATGGCATGTATATTATGAGCAAAAAACACAAAAGCACAATTGATCAGTTTACTGACAGCGAAAGGGACAACCTTGCAAAAATCGTCAGAGATACTGCGGGTACTCTTGACAGCCTCTTTGGTTATACATTCCCATATATGATGTGCATGCACAACGCTCCTGTAAATAGCGGTGATATGGACGACACCTTCCACTTCCACATTGAGTTCTTCCCTCCGATGCGTTCAGCAGACAAGATAAAGTTCAACGCATCAAGCGAAACAGGCGCTTGGGCACATTGTAATCCAACCGCACCTGAAGAAAAAGCGATTGAATTAAGAGATGCATATCAGCGTTTTATCAACAAATAAGGAGGGCAAAGAATAATGTTATCAGAGCTAAAAAAACAGTTTACCCAAATATATGGTGGTGACGAAAGTGATTTAAGAGCTTTTGCTTCACCAGGTCGTGTAAACCTTATTGGTGAGCACACAGACTATAATGGTGGTTTTGTATTCCCTGCGGCGCTCACTATGAAAACAACTATTATCGCACGAAAGAGAAATGACAACCTTATTCACCTTGCAGCAACAGACCTTCCTGACAGAGTTGAAATTGACCCATCCAAGATTGATAGCTACAAAGACCTTAAATGGGGTGATTATCAGGCAGGTATCATAAGTGAGATGATGAAGGATGGCTATGAAATTGTTGGTTGCGACCTCCTTTTTGACGACACAACCCCTCACGGTGGCGGACTATCTTCCTCTGCTGCTATTGAAGTTGCAACAGCACTTACATTTGCAGTTTTCTCCAACGAAGCAAAGGGTATTGACGAGCGTGTCGATATGATAGAAATGGCAAAAATCGGTCAAAGAGCAGAAAACAACTATGTTGGTGTTAACTGTGGTATTATGGACCAGTTTGCATCTGCTATGGGAAAAAAGGATATGGTAATCTTCCTTGATTGTAAGGATTTAAGCTATCGCCTTGTTCCACTCAAGATGGACGGATTTAAGATTGTT
>JAQVYH010000026.1 GCA_029004515.1 Eubacteriales bacterium
TTATATGCTGTATGTAATACTCTATCTCAATATACATATATAGATAAAACTTCCGGCGAAATAGTACTAAAAAAAGAACTTGCTAATGATTTGATATATCATTTGCTTATTAATGCAAATTTGACAGTTACTGATGTAAAAAGAATCTGTAAAGAGCACAATACAGAGATAATAATCAAAAAAGATGCAAATGAAAATTCATTAGGAAAGAGCATTAAATACTTAAAAAGTATTAAAAAGTTAATTGACAGTCAAAATATGGACTGGCGTGAATTAATAGAGGAAGAGCAACTAGCAATTGACACTCCATCAAAACTACATGTTTTAGGTGAAATCTTATCTAAATACCAAACGCCTAAACGTAAAAGAAAAGAACTCTCTAAATTATCTTGGGTTGATGATAAGTTTATTTCTGCTGCCATGGGATATAAGTTTAGTGGTACTGCTAACGTTGGGTATCGTTATATGATTGATAGTATAAATGCATTCCTTAATGGTGAGAGTTATGGCGTTTTCCAAGCAAGGTTTATAAAAGAATATAAAACACAACAAAGCAATACTCTGCTAGAAAAATTGCCACGTTTAGAAGATGAATATATAACTAAAAATCCTGTTGTATTTCGTGCAATCAATGAAGCGAGAAAAATTATTAATGCTATTATAGAAAAATATGGTCCAATATCTACTATTAATATCGAGGTTGCAAGTGATGTTAATAGAAGTTATCAGGAGCGCCAAAAAATTCTTAAAAGTCAAAAGGAAAATGAAAAAACAAATGATAGAATCAAACAAAAGATAATAGAGTTGTATAATGTTGAGAATGTAACATCCATTATGATTGATAGATATAAATTGTACCAGCAGCAAGAGGGAAAGTGCTTGTATTCAGGTAAACCTATCGATGAAACACGCCTTTTTGACCGTTGCTATGAGGTAGACCATATTGTTCCGTATTCTCTTGTTCTTGATAATTCACTACACAATAAGGCACTTGTGCTATCAACAGAGAATCAATATAAGTCGCAAAGAACACCTCTTGAATATATGGGCAAGGAAAAAGCTGATATGTTCGTTGCTAGGGTCAATGAAATGTATAGAGCAAAGAAAATATCTGATAAGAAATATCAATATCTGATGTTGCCAAATATATATGCCCCCGAGTGTCTTGACCGTATTAACGATTGGAAGTCCCGTAATATAAATGACACTAGATATATAACAAAATATATTATTGGATATATTTGTGATAATCTGAAGTTTGCTAACGGAACAAAAGTTCATGGTGTTAAGGGATCCAATACTGCGAGATTTAGAAGATTATGGCTGAATGAAAACACTTGGGGAAGCAAAGACAGAGATAATAGTAATTTGCACCACGCTGTTGATGCTTTAATAGTTGCTAACTTAACTCCTGCATATGTTGAAATTGCTTCAGATAATAGAAAATTATATCAAATATATAAATCAGCTGGTAAAGTTAAAACAGAAGAATATAAAGAATATTTGAAAAAATGCATTTCAAAAATGAAGACAATTTATGGATTTGATGAGGAGTATTCAACAAGTCTGCTCACAAAAATAGGTAGAGTACCATCTCGTATTCCTAATTTAAGAGATGAAATTGATATTAGATTTAATAATACTGATGAAGAATTATTCATTGCTCAAATCCATGCATTTTATCAAGACGAGGAATTTGAGAAGACGTTGCATATGCCTCTTGTATCATATAAACAACATAAAAAACTGCAAGGCGAGATGACATCAGGCAATCCACTCAGAATAAGAGAAATAAACGGAGAATTATACAAATTAAACAGAAAAACAATTGCTGATATATCCAAAAAGCATTTGGAGAAAATATATTCTGATGATAAAGACTTGATAGATACCTTAAGTACAATTTTAGCTGATAAAAGTGATAAATATACTGTGGGTGATTATCTTAAAGAAAACAATTTGCAGTATTTTACAACTGAAAAAGGCACTGTTATTCATAAAGTTACGACAATCGATAAAGCGTATAATAATCCTTATTATAAGATTATTTCTGAGAAAAATAAAACCGCCCTTGATGCCAACAAGTATTATTGTATTGAAATATATGAAGACAATAAAGGGAAAACCCAAACTAGAGGTATAAGACGAGTAGATATTATAAAAAAAGATAAAAAAATGTGGCTCACTTGTGACTATCCTGATAATTATAAGAATCATATTATGTACTTACATCCTTGCGATTATGTTGTTGTTAAAAATAAGGCTGGCAAAGTAAAGCTAAAGGGTTTTTACAAAAGTGTAAAAAGTATAAACAGGGGGAGCTTTTACTTTGCATTTGATAACAAACCTTTTGATTCTAAAACTGATATAGCAAGTATTGGGTTAACCGATACGGTTGAAAAATATCATATAGATATGCTTGGATATTTAGGGGGTAAAATAAAATGTGGCGCTCCATTATCATTACTCAAGGAGAAAAAGTAACACTAAAAGATAAATGGCTTGTAGTAGAATCATCAGAATGTTGCAACCAAGTGCCTATAGATGACATTTATAGTATCGTTGTGGACAACCGTCAATGCTATTTGACGGTTGCCGCAATCACTGCTTTGACTAATGCTGGTGTGCATATTCTTTATTGCGATGAAAAGCATCAACCCGTCTCTGTTATCACTTCCTTTAATACCCACTATAGACCGCTTAATGTTATACGAAAGCAACTGGATTTAAGGGATGAGTTTAAAGATACATTGTGGCAAAGGGTTATAAAAGGGAAAATTGAAAATCAAGCGCAAGTTTTAAAATTGCAAGGTAGATTAGCTGAAACCATAAGTCATCTGCTTAAGTACAAAGATGAGGTTCTTGTTGCAGACAAAACCAACAGAGAGGGTTTGGCAGCAAAGATGTATTTTCGTTCTCTTTATGGAAGTGAGTTTATAAGAATGTCTGATAATTGTATCAATTCTGCTTTGAATTATGGCTATGCAATTATTCGCTCTGCTGTAGCCAAAACGTTGGTCGCTTATGGGTATAATTGTGTGTTGGGAATACATCATATTTCTGAGACGAATCCTTTTAATCTTGCTGATGATTTCATGGAACCGTTTCGCCCTATTGTTGACTTGTGGACGGATATACATCATGAAGACTTAGTTGATGAATTGTCTAGTGAACATAAAAAAGGCCTTGTTAATGTTCTTAATACAACTGTTCTATGTAATGGAAAGAATATGAAGGTCCGTTATGCTATCGACAAGTATATTAGTAGTTTCACAAGCGCTATAGAAAAACAAGATGTGAACGTATTGGAAATACCTAAGATCACAAAGTTTACTTTGAATTGTGGTGTTACAGGAGATGATTAATAGATTTATGAGAATCATTGTATTTTTTGATTTGCCTGTTGTAACTAAAACCCAAAGGAAAACCTATGCTAAATTCAGGAAGTTCCTTATTAATTCGGGTTTTGAAATGATTCAATTCTCTGTTTATGCTCGCACAACTCGCAATAATGATGATGCATCTAAATATGTTTTGATGGTTGATAAAAACAAGCCCCTGGAGGGCTCGGTAAGAGTCTTGACAGTAACGGAGAAACAGTACAATTCTATGATATTATTAGTTGGTGAAAAAACTGCGTCAGAAAAATTTTTGTCAACTAATGAAATACTTGACCTTTAAATGAAAAAGTGTTATTATGAGTTTGAGGTTTTAGTTCTCTGATGAATATTGATAAACTTATACACTTATATGATGTTTATGGGGATGATATTCGTTTTAGTTCTCTGATGAATATTGATAAACTTATACAGATAGGTTCAAGTGGTAATTACGCAAAGAGTTTTAGTTCTCTGATGAATATTGATAAACTTATACCACAGGTACTAAAAGCAAATATGCGTGTTGGTTTTAGTTCTCTGATGAATATTGATAAACTTATACAGACAGCAATATAGTTAAACTCGATGAAATGTTTTAGTTCTCTGATGAATATTGATAAACTTATACTTGAAGTTGCCATACCACCTACAACTAAATGTTTTAGTTCTCTGATGAATATTGATAAACTTATACTAGCGGAGCAAGTGCAACAGGCGATTGTAGTTTTAGTTCTCTGATGAATATTGATAAACTTATACCATCACTCAATAAATCTTCCCAAGAGTTTAGTTTTAGTTCTCTGATGAATATTGATAAACTTATACCCGAGCCTGTTACTGCTAGTGTTGTAATAGGTTTTAGTTCTCTGATGAATATTGATAAACTTATACACATTATACCACTTGATTTTTTCCCACTGGTTTTAGTTCTCTGATGAATATTGATAAACTTATACACCGTATGCTGCTTTTGGCATTCCGTCAGGTTTTAGTTCTCTGATGAATATTGATAAACTTATACAAATACTTGTAATGGCAGATGTAGAAGGCGGTTTTAGTTCTCTGATGAATATTGATAAACTTATACTATATGGTGTGTTTTATTTTGCGGTGGTTGTTTTAGTTCTCTGATGAATATTGATAAACTTATACCAAAACCTCGTAACTTCATTTCTTCTTCAAGTTTTAGTTCTCTGATGAATATTGATAAACTTATACATATGCACTCCAGACCTGTCAACGTTTTAAGTTTTAGTTCTCTGATGAATATTGATAAACTTATACGAAAAGGGATGGAAACAGGATTAGTTGCAGTTTTAGTTCTCTGATGAATATTGATAAACTTATACGCTCTTCGGGCGTAGGCTCTTTTGCTGGTGGTTTTAGTTCTCTGATGAATATTGATAAACTTATACTTACTATCACCACAGGCGTCGGTGGTGTTGGTTTTAGTTCTCTGATGAATATTGATAAACTTATACTATTTTTGATACCCTCCCAAATGCCCTCAAGTTTTAGTTCTCTGATGAATATTGATAAACTTATGTGGATCGAAGAATGAACTTTTTCATGCTGTTTTTAAGTGAAAATCTAATAGTGAAAATGAATAGTTAACAAAAAAGTCCTGACCGCGTGGTCAGGACTTTTTGATTCTTTAGCCCTATTGAACTAAAAATTCATGTGATTTAGATATTTCACTCATATCTGCAGCGTTGTTCCAAATCATAACTTTTATCTTTTCCGCACTCTCTGACGAGAAGTTTGTTGTAAAGTAAAGATTGTCACCCGTTACAATATTAATTGATTGAATCTCCGTATCCTTAAGAACATTTCCATTATATGCTGCAACAATAAGAATTGCGCTATTTACATTTTCCGGAGAGTTAACAGTGATTATACCGTTATTATATGTGATTGTGTATCCATCATCAACTTCACCGCCGCCAATATCTCCAATTCCATCAGGAGTAATATGCGGAGCTGATATAAGCGTTGGATATGTATATTCAGCACCGTCTTTAATCTCCCAAGTTGATGTAAAGTTCCATGGTGTAGTAAATAGTATTGTGTTTGTATAGAATGTTTCATTTGGGAACTGGGTAGGAGGGGTTGCTGTACCCGCATTATCAACTATACCAGTTATAATTTGCTGATTATTTTTATAACACTTTGTGATTGTGTTGGTGCCCTCATTTGAAATAATACCACCAGCAAGTGCATTTCCACTTTCACTTGTGCTTGTTACATTACCCATTGAAACAGCTGAAGTTATTGAAGATTTATCTCCATATCCCACAATACCGCCTGCATAGCTGTTTGCAATGTAGGAAGAAGCTGTTATTTCTCCCGCTGAGTAACTCGTGGTGATTTTAGAGCTATCGATAGCATATCCAGCTAAACCACCGCTATAGGCCGAAATATTGCCCATTGTGATTGCCTTTGCGATTATTCCAGAGAAGTAGGAATCCACGATTTCGCCCTTTGTTAATTCACCAACCAAACCACCGCTGATTGCCTTGCCCTCACTACCTGTGTTAGTAGCATTTGTTGATGCAGATGAGAATGAGCCATTAATTATACCGTTGTCAACCTTACCTGCAACACCACCAACACCAGCATATCCTTTACCGCTGACTGTTGCTTTAATATTACCTACTGTTCTTGCTGATAAGATTGTACCTGCTTTATTAATACCAACGATGCCACCGGCATAAACATTCTTCTTAGCATCTGTAATATCAATAATACCCTTTGTATAACAGTTTGTAATTGAGCCTGATGTTGCACCTGCAATACCACCGGCATAGACATCTGCTGTAGCAGGTGGTGTGAGGATGATTTTATAATCAATAAGCTTGATATTCGAGATAGTAGCAGAGTTTGCAATGCCAAATAAACCGTATGCTACCTTTTGTGGAGCACTGATTGTCATATTCTTAATAGAGAATCCCTTACCATCAAATACACCTGCAAAGGCTTTATCCTGTGGGATTGAGTCTAATGTAGCGTTGCTACCCTTACCGATTGGTACCCATGGAGCTTGACTAAGGTCAATATTGTTTGTAAGGATGAAATATGTTCCTGAGAAATCTGTTCCTGTGTTTACCATATATGCGAGGTAAGCCAGCTGCGATGCATTAGCAATTGTGTATGGTCTTGCAGAAGTACCACTACCGCCTGCAAATTCTGTTGCAATATCGCCTTCCCATACGTCAGGTGAAGAACCACTTGATTTATGTGTTGGGAAAGAATATCCTGATGCAGAGTTAATCTGCCACACAGTATCAAAATCCCAAGGCTGTATAAAATACACCGATGATGTAAGATATGCCTTTGATTTAAGATTATCAATTGCTGTATTTGTACCTCGTGTGTTTACGTTAGTTCCGTCCACTTCCTGTGAGGTGCATCTATAACAGTTATTGAGTGCACCGCCGGCATATTCACCAATAATGCCACCTGCGTTTCCGATGCCATTATCAGCATTAGCAGTTACATTACCTGTAGCGAAACATGATGTAAGTACATTTTTAGAATAACCAAATAATCCGCCTGCGCCACTATTAGATGTTTGTGAAGTAGCGGTTGCATCACCTACAGCGTAAGAGTTAAACCATGTGCCGGTATTGTATCCTGAAAGACCTCCTGCATATGCCATACTGCCGGTGCTTTCAGAAGTTGTAATGCCTCTTGTATAACAGTTGGTTGCAGTTGCAGTTTCCTTCATATAACCAACTAAACCACCAACATATGAATTTCCGATAGACTTTGAAGTTAAATTGATATTAGTTGAGCATCTTTCAATTTCACCTGTTTGATATCCTACAATACCACCAGCGTATGTTGCCAAAGAAGTATTTGTAATATTGATTGCACCATTTACTGTACAGTCTTTGATTGGTGATGTGCTATAACCTGCGATAGCACCTATATAAAGAGGATATGAAGCATTGTGAGTAAACTCTATTTTTGCATTGCTGATTGTTACATTTGAGACGCTGCCGTCATATACAACACCAAAAAGGCCAGAAAAACCGTTTGTGCTCTTCTTAATCTTAAAATTGTTGATGGTATAACCATTGCCGTTAAAATGACCTGTAAAGGCAATTTCTCCTGTAGTAGGCGAGTTGCTTGCTCCCTTGCCTATAGGGGTCCAGTGCCTTGCGTTAAGGTCAATATCATCTGTGAGGATATAGTGCTTGCCCAGATAGTTAACATTACCCTCATTAATCATATTACCAAGGAGTAAAAGCTGGGGGGCATCTGCAACCTGATATGGGTCGCTTTCTGAGCCGTTACCACCTGCAAACACCTTCGCGGCTGTTCCGTCCCAACCAGCTGGGTCGATATCAGGATCGTCATCTTCTTCAGGTTCACTAGGAGTTATTTCAAGATATGTATATTTAAGTGTCGGATAGCTATATCCGCTTATTGCGCCAAGCTGCCACATATTAGTAAAATCCCATCTTGTAGCAAAATTGCTTGATGATGTAAAGAAAGTCTGAGTTGTAAAATTGCTCTGTGATGTGGAGATACCATATGAGGTTGTAGGAGGAGGAGTTACACTCTGCGATGAAGAATAATAACAATTTGTATTAGTACCGGTTGAAGTTCCCGCAAAGTTACCTACATACTTAGTTGCCGCAGTTAACGTTACATTACCAGTTGTGAAACTACTCTTAATTGTGCCTGTTGTATTACCAACAAAGACGCCGCCATATCCTGATTTAGTACTAGATATACAGCTTACATTACCTGTAGAATATGAGGTTGAGATTGCGCCGACATTATGGGCAACAAAGCCACCTGTCATAGCTGTTGAATTATCGCTTGTGGAGGAAACTGCGCCTGTAGCATAACAATCACTGATAGTTCCTTCGGAAGTGTTTTGTCCAACAAAACCACCTGCATATGCTGCTGACTGAGTTCCTGACGAATATGATTCAACCGCACCTGTAGCATAGGCCTGGGTAATAGTGCCTGCTTTATTATAACCAACAAGACCACCTGCAATCGCATGACAGTTTGCAACAGTAGTAGTGGATGTAACCTTAACATCAGCTATAGAATCTGATACGCTGCCTTTCTCAACACTACCAACAAGTCCTCCAACATATGAGCTTGTAGAACTTGCTTTTGATGTGATACTACCCTTTGCATAACAATTTGCGATAGTACCAGTATTTGTACCTACAAGACCACCTGCTGAACCCATACTGCCCGATGGCGCAGTTACATTGATATTAAAATCAATAACATTAAGGTTCTTTATGCTACCGCCATACAGATTGCCAAACAAACCTGTATATGCAGTTTGAGCACTAGTTATTACAAAGTTAGAAATGACATAATTTCCACCATCAAAATTACCTGCAAAAGCATTTGCTCCGGTAGACGTGGTTATAGTTGAAATACCCTTTCCTATAGGTGTCCATTCAGCTCCACTAAGGTCAATATTGCCTGTGAGCTTAAAATATGTATTCTGGAAATTGAATCCGTTGTTTACATTATCTCTTAAATATTTAAGCTGATCTGCGTTTGCAATTTCATATGGACTTGCACTGCTACCATCACCACCATTGAATCCACTCCAGCTTACTGGGTGTGAATTAGAAAGGAGTGTTGGATAGATGTATGGTCCTGAAACTCCGATTGTCCATGTTGAGGTAAAATTAAAACCGTAAATATAAGTAGATATGAAGGTCTTGTTGCTTAAATTGTTAAGAGCTGTACTAGTTCCGTATGTTCCGATTGTTTTGCCTGTTATGCTTTGTGAATTACTGCGATAGCATCTTTCAACTGTACCACCTGAGAGTCCTGAAAGTCCACCTGCATAGGCATTCGTAATACCTGAAACAGTTACATTGCCTGTAGCAAAGGAGTTTCTTAATGCACCACCAGTAATTGAATTACCTGTAAGACCGCCACCATAACCTGTTTTTGTAACAGAATTAGTGTTTGTATTACCTGTAGCATAACAGGTGTTTATTTCACCAGTGTTATATCCTGCAAATCCTGCTGCCATAGCGGTTGATTTATCACTTCTGGATGTTGCATTACCATTTGCATAACAGTTTGTAATAGTACCCTGATTAGTCGATGTAAATCCACCTGCATATGCTGCTGATGTTGTGTTAGTAGAAATGGCCGATGCATTGCCTGTTGAATATGAAGCTGTGATTGTACCGTTGGTATTGTGACCAACAAAACCACCTGCATATGAGTGACAAGATGTACCCCCTGTATTGGTTGAAACGCTCACCCTTGCATAACAATTTGTAAATGCTCCGCCTTGATTACGACCTAGAAGTCCTCCTGCATAAACAGTTGAATTTGCTGAGCCTGTTGTTGTTACATTTACAATACCATTTGATACACCACAAGACTCAATTATAGCAATACATGCACCCATTAAGCCACCTGCACCTATGTTATATGCACTATTGCTTGTTATATTAATTGTGAAGTTTGATACATTAAGATTACTTATCTTTCCGGAGTTGCCACCCTGTACATTACCAAAAAGTCCAACAAAGCTTGATGTTGCGTTTGTTATCTTGAAGTTAGAAACAGTATGTCCGTTACCATTAAATACACCCTTAAAGCTATAGTTTGAGATTGAATCCAAGTCGGTTGTCCAACTGCCCTTACCAATGGGTGTCCATTCCATACCGCCAAGGTCAATATCTGCTGTTAAGGAATAATGTGATGCATTGTAGGATGCGTTGTTATCATTAACAAGTCTTGCAAGATATGCAAGCTGTTCAGGTGTAGAAATTATGTACGGACTTATGCTTGTACCAGAACCTCCGCCAAAAGAACTTGCTATATTACCAGTCCATGCTGCACCCATAACATGAGTGAGAGAGCTAGTCATAATAAGTATAAATATTATTAATAGAGATGTGATTTTTTTTAGATGTGTAAACCTTTTTTTCATGATAATATATCTCCTTCCAAAAATAACAAACATAATCCTAAATAGTATAACACATTTTCTCACAAATTTCTACATATTCACAAGAAGTTTTTTCAGTTTTTTGGCGTTTAGAATAATTTTACAATTAACTGGGAAATGTATCTAATGCTTACAGTATTTACTCGTTGAATAAATATATGTTTCATGATAAAATATAATCCGTTGGTGTTATAGAAAGGAATGAATATCTATGACAAGACGCATATTTACGGTGCTGATGGTGATTATGCTCGTTATGTGTTATAATTTTGTATTAGCTACCGCAAATATCAATTCTGTGCCAATCTCAGTTTCGGTGAATAATCAGTTTATTACTGCTGAAAAAGAGACATTTACCTATAATGGTGTGGCATATGCACCCCTGCGAACAATCGCAGATTCGATGGGTGCTGAAAGTGTAGAGTGGAACCCTCATAACAAGAGCGCAAAGATTATGTGGGAGGGCAAGGAAATTATGGTTACAACAGATAGCTATATTATCCTTGTTAATGGTAATGTAAGGAGCTATTCGTATCCGGCAATGCTCCATAAAGAAAGATTGTGTATGCCTATAGGAATAACAGTTGACCTTATGGGCGGACAGTGCAATTGGGAAAGCGCAACCCTCCATATGCAGATTTATAAAAAAGGTGTAACTCCACCTGATAATCTTCTTTATTCAAGAGGCTACGTGGAAGAAGATGTCATTTGGTTATCCAAGATAATCAATGCAGAGAGTGAAGGAGAAAGCCTCGAAGGCAAGATAGCTGTTGGTAATGTAGTACTAAACCGTGTTAAAGACGAAGCTTATCCTAATACTATTTATGGTGTAATTTTCGATATGGAACACGGTATACAGTTTGAGCCGGTTGAAAATGGTAGCGTATATAGAGATCCAAATTATGACTCAATCCTTGCAGCGAAGCTTGCTTTGGAAGGTGAGTCCGTTGTTGGAGAAAGTCTTTTCTTCTGCAATCCTGTTACAAGCAAAAATAGTTGGATATTAAACAATAGGCCACTCTATTCAATGATTGGTAATCACGCATTTTTCTTATGATTTATAGGACAGACTGCTAAAAAGGAAGTTAAATTCGACATTCCCGACATCGTCGGCGTACGAAGGTGCGGTAGAGGGCGGGATGGGCGAAATCAAGCAATGGTGTAGGTTTTTCGATAAAACCTACACCATTTTATTATTATTCTTTATAGAATTAGTTATAATGACAACTACCTTTTATTTTGCTTGTGGTTGTACGACTTTTTAGTCGGTCTGAGGGCAAAATCTAATTTTAGATTTTGCCCTATTTTATTGACATTTTATATGTACTATTCTATAATAAGCATAATACATATAATAATGAGAGGATGATACAAATGAAAAGATTGAACAAGGTGTTAGCATCTTCACTTGCACTTATGCTTGTGACTATAATGCTTTCTGTTTCTCCTTTTGCACAGGAAGCGGCTGCACCAGCGCAGGAGGTTGCTATTCATCACATTCTAGATGATGCTGCTACTCCATATTCAGTTCTCGATAGCCAGTATGTAAGACATCTTGGTAGAGGTGAGGTTACAGAAAAAGGATATTCAATGAACTGGTCAATGTCAGGTATTGAATTTGAATTTACAGGTACAACAGCAGAGGTAGAGGTTGTAACTAATGATAAAAGCGATCAGTGGAGAGTAAGATTCAATGTATCAGTTGATGGCGGCGAGCCAACAAAGATGATGCTCTACACTGGCTGGAATACAATATGTAAGGATTTAGAGTATGGCATGCATACAGTTAAGTTTGCTCGCGCGAGTGAAGGTATTGACACACAGCTCTATATGACAAATGTTCGTACAGACGGTGAAAATCCTCCTGTTCCAACACAGATAAGACCAAAGAGAATCGAATTCCTTGGTGACTCATATGCTTGCGGATATGGCAACCTTCCTGAAGAGATTGATAATGTAAAGTGTCCTCAGAATACAGATGCGTGGCTTGCATATCCTGCAATGGTAGCAAGAAACTATGATGCTGATGTTGATATCGTTGCAGTATCAGGTAAAGGTGTATGTATGAACTATGCTACAAAGAAAGACCCTGGTATTAATGATAAGAACGTTATGCCACAGCAGTTCTTATCATCAGATATGATACGTGGTAGTGAGGAGCATCAGCCTTGGGCATTTGACAATGGTCAGCCACAGGTTATGGTAATTTTCCTTGGCACAAATGATTACAACGGTTCATTCAAGGATGGTGTATGGGGCGCAGGCTCTAATCCAGAGTATTTCGTAGAAAAGTATCAAGAAATGCTCGGAATCATCCGTGAGAAATATCCTGATACACACATACTTTGTGTTTCAAAGCCATTCCAGTGCTATCATGAAGAGCTTTCCGTACTTATTGAAGAAATGGCAAAGCAGGATGATAAGCTCCATAGGCTTGTTCTCGAAGAATTTCATGCGTCAGGCATACATGGTCACCCAGTACCAGAGCAGCATCAGCAGACTGCAAATTACATAATCGAAGCTATTAATGCAATCCCCGATGTATGGGGCGGCGAAGAGCCTGTTGTAAGGGTTGTAGAAAGCGAAGATAAGTCAGTTTCTGTTTTCTTTAATGAACTTAAGGTGGATTTTGATGTTAAGCCTGTTGTAGTTGATGACAGAACTCTTGTACCAATGCGTGCTATTTTCGAAGTGCTTGGTGCACAGGTTGATTGGAATGACAAGTCACAGACAGCAACAGCGGTTAAGGACGAAACAAAGGTTGCTATCACAATAGGTGGTGGTTTTATTGTAAATGAAAGGGAAGTTGATCTTGACGTTCCTGCACAGCTTATCTCTGATAGAACTCTAGTTCCATTAAGGGCAATATCAGAAAGTTTTGGCTGTCAGGTAGTATGGGAGGGTTACGAAGTGCCATGAAAGGATTATCCTTCAGCCGATAATAAACCATTTCTGGTTATTGGTCACAGAGGGGCGTCAGCGTATGCTCCGGAGAATACCGCATCAGCCTTTGATCTTGCTATTGAGCAGGGGGCAAATGGACTTGAAACTGATGTGAGATCTACCAAAGACGGAGTGCTTGTTCTGTTCCACGACGATGATATGCTGCGTATGACCGGTGTACCGGGCATGATATCTGATTATACATACAACGAGATTTCCCAGCTTGATGTTATTGGTGGAGTGAATAATGATGTGATTGACAGTATAATGACCTTTGAGCAATTCCTTGAGAGATATTCACATCGTAATCTCGCATTTTCAATAGAGATTAAGCAGGACGGGATTGAAAAACAGATAATTGATATGCTTAATAAGTATAATATGCAAAAGGCAAAGACCTCTATTATATCTTTTAATATTGAGCATCTTAGAAATGTCAGAAAATATACAAAGGATTATAACCTTGGATATCTTATAAAGGAATATACCACGAGCATTGATGATGAAATGTCTGAGCTTGGTATGACTTTGATAAGCCCAAGAACAAAGATTATTCTTGATAAGGATGTTGTACTATATATGCACTCCAAAGGATATACTGTTCAGTCATGGGGCGCATATATCGAAAAGTCAATCCGCCTTACATATGACCTTGGCGTTGATGCTATGGTAGTTGATCAGCCTGATATCCTAATTAAATATATCAACGAGATTCATAATACAAAAGGTGGAGAGATAGAATAATGAACTATGAGCAATTAAAATTCGAAACAGAAATTGAAAAGGACGATTTGGTTTTCTATGACCTAAGAAGCGGTGCTTTTGATGTTTATGGACTTTACGACTATAGAAATCAAGATGCATTTATCCGTATGCCACAAGAGGTTGCCGATACAGTTAATGAAGGTGTTGCGCATATTCACCGTGAGAGTGCAGGAGGAAGAATCCGTTTCGCATCCGATTCACCATATCTGGCAATAAAGATTGAATATGAACAGGTTGAACCTAAAATTCAGGCGGCTATGAATAGACAGGCTGGCTGCGATGTTTATGTTCACACCGAATTTGGCTTTGATTTTATTACTTGTATTACGCCAAGCGATCATGAAAAGGAAGGCTTTGCAAAATGCTATGACTTTGGCGAAAAGAAGATGCGTAGCTTTACAATCAATATGCCATTCCATGGCCATGTGAAGAATCTTTATATAGGTCTTTCACAGGATGCAGTTATCGGTGAGGGCAAGAAGTATATTAATGAGAAGCCTGTTGTGTTCTATGGCTCATCAATTACCCAAGGTGCAAGCGCATCAAGACCAGGTAATACATATGAAAATATCATATCTCTTAGAATGAATCTTAACTATACTAATCTTGGCTTTGCAGGCAATGCTTTTGGTGAGTTAACTATGGCAGAGTATATCAAAACTCTTGATATGTCAGCTTTTGTAAGTGACTATGACCATAACGCTCCCGACCCACAGCATCTTTTGGAAACTCATAAGAGATTATATGACATTGTCCGTAGTGAGAATCCTAAGCTGCCTTATATTATGGCTACAAGGCCATACTTCAAAAGTGATGATCTTGATTGTATCAGAAGAAGAGAAATCGTTCTTGAAACATATCACAAGGCAATTGCGGCGGGTGACAGAAATGTGTACTTCGTAGATGGCGAAAGTTACTTCACCGCCGATGAGATGCCATTCTGTAGCAGCGACTGTGTTCATCCTAACGACTACGCTCTTATGAAGATGGCAAACACCATTGAACCAGTGATTAAGAAAGCACTTGAATATAAGCTTAAATAAAGAATGTAAAAAAGCGTGGACTCACAAAAAAAGTTATTTAATATGAATTAACAACGCAATACGTAGAATTTTGAATCTATAATAAAAAGAGAATCACATTAAATATGGGATTCTCTTTTTTACATGGACTTTTTAATTATTGAATAAAACTAAAAAAGCAAAAGCCCCAAACATTAATGTTTGGGGCTGTTTTAAGTTTAGGGATAATATATAAGATGTATATTAAAGACCTTGGCTTAAAATCATATCTTGCTTACATTTGCAGCCTGAGGGCCTTTAGCACCGTCGATTACTTCGAATGTAACTTCAGTTCCTTCTTCAAGGGCCTTGTAGCCTTCCATAGCGATAGCTGAGAAATGTACGAATACATCACTGCCGTCTTCGCTTTCAATGAAACCATAACCCTTTTCAGCGTTAAACCATTTAACTTTACCTTTTTGCATTTAAAACTTACCTCCTAAAACTTCGTGCGTATTGCACAAATAAAATTGATTCTTTTGCATTATAACATAGCAACATTATGTTTGTCAACCTTTATTTACCTATTGTGTAGAAAAATCTTTCGCATTTTTTCGACGGATTTTTCAGTTTCCTATCTCCGTAGAAGCCCTTTATCTTTAGCCCCGATTTTTCTGCGGCACACTTTATCTCATCATATGTGAACAATCTCTGCCTTTGATATTCATCAGTACGGATGTAAATATCCTCATCCCTTTCAAAAAGAGTAAGATGATGATTACATATCTGAGTTTTTGGATTGTAGTTTGATTTCCACACATAGAAGATATCAGGCTCGTCATAGATAAAGGTGTTGTTTCCAAGAACGCTCTCCATCTTATAGTCAGAGTTAACATCGAAGATGAAAAGACCATTTGGCTCAAGATAGAATGCCACCTGCTTAAATAACGATTCGAGCTGTTTGATGGTAGTGAGATAATTAATACAGTCAAGGGAGCTTACAATGGCATTAACCGAACCATATAGCTTAAATTTGGACATATCCTGATTAAGATATACAATTTCAAGTCCATTTTCCGTAGCCTTTTCCTGTGCAATAAGGAGCATATCCTCTGACATATCAATTCCGATCATCTCGCAACCTCTTTTTGCCATCTCCATAGTAAGCGTGCCTGTACCACATCCCAAATCCAAGGTGAGCGCAGGCTTTACGTTGTGCTTTGCAAAAAGGGTCATAAGATAATCTGCCCACTGTGAATAGTCCACATCTTTGCTTATAAGATTGTCATATAGATAGGAAAAATCCTTATAACTTTCCATAAAATCAAATCCTTCTTACAGTTTTGTGAGGTTGGCATATGCCGCCATAAGTGACTTTGTACCAACACCCTCAAAGTCGATTTCAAGTCGTTGGTCACTTCCAACGCTTTTAACATCAATAATTGTTCCCTTGCCAAACTTTTTGTGAGATACCTTATCACCAACAGAGTAGGAGGCGCCTTCCCTTTTTACGCTATCAACTGAAATCTTAAAGCCAAAGTTTGCAGGAGTGAATGAAGCATCTGCATCTCTATCTCCAATCGCAACCTTGTTTTTAGCAGTGATTTCGTAGTTAATAAGCTGCTGGGGAATCTCCTTAACAAATCTTGATGGTCTGCTGACAGTAGAGCGACCATATTGAGTTCTGAGTTGTGCATATGTGATATATAGCTGCTTTTTTGCTCTTGTTATGCCAACATAACAAAGTCTTCTTTCTTCTTCAAGCTCATCATAATCATCAATTGCTGATATATTAGGGAATAGTCCATCCTCAAGACCGGGGAGGAATACAATTGGGAATTCTAATCCTTTTGCACTATGCATCGTCATAAGGAGTACATTGTCAACATCCTCATCATAATCATCAATGTCAGAGTATAGTGCAACGCTTTCGAGAAATCCTGCCATATCAGGCTCTTCTGCGCCCTTTTCATATTCAGCTGCCACATTTATAAGTTCGTTTATATTCTCAGTCTTCGCAAGCTTGTCCATCTTGCTTTCGCCATTAAGAATTGCATTATATCCGGTCTTTTCACAAACCTCTTTGATAAAGTCTGTTATAGGCATCTGTGTCATCTGCATATTTAGCTCAAGGATTAGCGTGAGGAATGGCATAAGCTTTCCTTCGAGTTTTTTAAGCTCCTCATAATCCTCCATATTGCACATAATGCTGTATATGCTCATATCTTCCCTGTCGGCAATCTGCGCCACATGGTCAACAGTTGTCTTACCAATTCCCCTTTTAGGTTCATTGATAATTCTCTTAAGACTTACATTATCATTAGGATTAAATATGCAACGAAGATATGCAATAATGTCCTTGATTTCCTTACGGTCATAGAATCGTGTACCAGCGAGGATTTTATAAGGAACAGAGTTTCTTATAAGCATTTCTTCAAGTACACGGGACTGTGCGTTTGTTCTGTAAAGTAGCGCAAAGTTATTGTAAGGAATGTCATCTTCGGTGTGTAACTTCTTTATTCTGCTTGCAATAAAATGACCTTCGTCATATTCGTTTGGCGCTTCAAATATTGTGATAGGAGTGCCCTCACCGCTCTCTGTCCACAGACTCTTTCCTGTTCTGCCCTTATTGTTACGAATAACATTGTTAGCAGCGTCTAAAATCGTCTGTGTTGAGCGATAGTTCTGCTCAAGCTTAATTACCTTTGCGGACTTGTACTGCTGTTCAAAGCTTAAAATATTGCCGATGTCTGCACCGCGGAATTTATAAATACTTTGATCATCATCACCTACAACGCAGATGTTTTTGTGCCCATCAGCAAGAAGGCTGATAAGAGTATACTGTGCGTGGTTTGTATCCTGATACTCATCAACGGATATGTACTTAAATTTATTTTGATAGTATTCGAGAATCTGTGAATTGTTATTTAATAGATTTACAGTTACGACAATTATATCGTCAAAGTCCATTGCGTTACATTCTTTGAGCTTTTTCTGATATAGTGCATATGCTTTTGCAACCTTGCCCTGATAATAGTCAGATGAATAGCGTCTTTCATATTCAGTAGGAGAAATAAGCCTATCTTTTGCACGGCTGATTTCATTCAATATTCCTTTTGGCTGGAACTGTTCACTATTAAGATTTAATTCTTTGATACATTCCTTTATGACTGCTGTCTGGTCAGAACGGTCAAATATATTAAAAGCCTTATCATAACCTGTATAGTCAATAAACTTACGCAGTATTTTGATGCAAGCTGAGTGGAAGGTGCTTGCCCATACGTCAGCACCACCAATACCAAGAATATTTTCAATTCTTGATTGTAACTCTTTTGCAGCTTTGTTGGTAAAGGTGATTGCAAGTATCTCGTATGGCTGTGCAAGTCCCTTATCTATAATATAAGCAATACGATTAACAAGCACAGTAGTTTTGCCCGAGCCTGCACCTGCAAGAATAAGGACAGGGCCTTCTGTTGTTGTAACCGCTTCTTTTTGTTTATCATTGAGTTTGTTTAGCAAACTATTATTCACTTTGTCGTTCCTCCGATAATATTAACTAAGTAAAAAACGGCATCGCTTTTTACACGCTGCCGTTTAAAATTTTTTTGTATGAATTTTATTCACCGTGATCGTGCATGTGGCATGACTCACAGTTGAAGTCACAATTTTTTAGGCCTTTTGGGAATTCAAGTCCCTCTCTTGTATAGTAATCCGCAAGTGCTGCGTGGATTGCCTCTTCTGCGAGTACTGAACAATGAAGCTTTACTGGTGGAAGTCCATCAAGAGCCTCTACAACAGCCTTGTTTGTAACTTCAAGAGCTTCATGGATAGTCTTTCCCTTTACAAGCTCTGTTGCCATACTACTTGTTGCTACAGCTGCGCCGCAACCGAAAGTCTTAAACTTGATATCAACGATTACATCGTTTTCAATCTTCATATATATCTTCATGATATCGCCACACTGTGCGTTACCTACCTGACCTACTGCATTTGCATCTTCAATTTCACCAACATTTCTTGGGTTAGTGAAATGGTCCATTACCTTTTCGCTGTACATATTATTTATCTCCTTTCAAAACCTCTTCATAAAGAGGTGACATATCTCTAAGTCTTTGAACGATTGTTACAAGACTGTCGATTATATAATCCATTTCTTCTTTAGTGTTCTGTGAATCAATGGAAATTCTAAGTGAGCCATGAGCAATTTCGTGTGGAAGACCAATTGCCAAAAGAACATGTGATGGGTCAAGTGCACCGCTTGTACAAGCAGAACCACTTGATGCAGAAATTCCCTTTATATCAAGCATAAGGAGGAGTGATTCGCCCTCGATATACTGAAAAGAGAAGTTTATGTTACCGGGAAGTCTGTTTGTTCTATGACCATTAAGTCTGCAATATGGAATCTTTTTGCTAACAGTATCGATGAAATAGTCTCGAAGATTTGTAAGATATTTGTTCTTTTCTTCAAGCTCTATGTCTGCAAGTCTTAATGCTTCAGCCATACCTATTACGCCTGCAACATTTTCTGTACCTGCTCGTCTGTTTCTTTCCTGACCGCCACCGTGCATATAGTTGTGAACACGAGTGCCTGTCTTGATATAGAGTACACCAACGCCTTTTGGAGCATTGAATTTATGTCCTGAAATCGAGAGCATGTCCACATTAAGGTCTTTAATATCAAGCTTAATATGACCAGTTGCCTGAACTGCGTCAGTGTGGAAGAGGATGCCCTTTTCCTTTGCAATTGCGCAAAGCTCCTTGATTGGCTGGATTGTGCCGATTTCGTTGTTGGCTGTCATAATAGTAATTAAAACTGTGTTATCTTTAAGGGCATTTTTTAAATCCTCAGGATTCACAATACCATATTCATCAACAGGAAGCTTTGTTACTTCAAAACCTCTTTTTTCAAGATAATCGCAAGCATGGAGTACTGCGTGATGCTCGATAGCAGAGGTAATAATATGATTACCCTTTGCTTTGTTTGCATATGCTGCACCAATAATCGCCCAGTTATCAGCCTCTGTACCAGAGCCTGTAAAGAATATCTCTTTAGGCTGACAGTTAAGTATGCCTGCGATAGTTTCTCTAGCCTCGTCGAGTGCTTTTTTTGTCTGCTGTCCTTCAGCATATACTGCTGATGGATTTCCGTAAAACTCTGTATAATAAGGCAACATTTTGTCTACAACTTCTTTTCTGACAGGGGTCGTTGCCGCATTATCAACATATATTCTGTTCATTATTAATTCACCTCTTGTACCTTTGTTGTGTAAACATCTTGCAACATTAACACATTATATCATAAATAGGGACAATTTACAAGATATTTTGATATTATTATCCCTTTTATTACTTTTATTGTATCACTAAAATAATGAACTGTAAAGTCTATGTTTTAATGTAAAATCAATCTCATCTATAGATTTATTTGTAGCATTTACCATAAAAACTCCGGGATAGTCTCCTGATAGATTCCCTTGGGTAAAGGTAATTCTGTCAAGACCCTCACCTAAATACACCATAGCATCAATAGGATATGGGTACTCTCCATAGGTTACAACGGTATATCCCCTAGCTTTTAATGCTACTGCCAAGCCACTCATATCCCTTGTTACCGCTACTGTCATACATATCTACCCCTTTTTATATTGTTTTGATATTATTATAGACTTTAGTATGCCAAATATGTGAAAATTATTGTATGATTTACTAAATAAATCCTTTGCATATTTCGAGTAATTATGTTATAATATTCTTTATGAAAATTGAGAAAGGTGGTGAGTATATGCCATTTGAGATAGTGTCCGACTACAAGCCGACGGGTGATCAGCCAAAGGCAATTGAAAAGCTTTCCCAAGGCGTTATAAATAACAAGAGATTTCAGACCCTTTTGGGTGTAACTGGTTCTGGTAAAACCTTTACAATTGCAAATGTTATCGAAAAGCTGCAAAAGCCAACTCTTGTCCTTGCACATAATAAAACCCTTGCAGCACAGCTTTGTAGTGAGTTTAAGGAGTTCTTTCCAAACAATGCCGTTGAATACTTCGTGTCATATTACGATTACTATCAGCCTGAGGCATATATTCCATCTACAGATACTTTTATAGAGAAGGACTCATCAATCAATGAGGAGATAGACAAGCTCAGACATAGCGCCACAGCGTCCCTTTTTGAAAGACGAGATGTAATTATAGTTGCCAGTGTATCATGTATATATGGTCTTGGTGACCCTATAGACTATAACAATATGGTTCTTTCCTTGAGACCCGGTATGACATATGACCGTGACGATGCTATCAGGCGTCTTGTGGAGATTCAATATGAGAGAAATGACATTAACTTTGTTCGTGGTAAATTCCGCGTTCGTGGTGATGTTCTTGAAGTATTCCCAGCTAATCAATCGGAAAGTGCAATACGCATTGAATTTTTTGGTGATGAGGTTGATAGAATAACAGAGATAAATGTTATAACAGGTGAGATTATTGGTACAAGGACCCACGTGGCTATCCTGCCAAATTCCCACTTTGTAACAACACAGGAAAAGATGGAGATTGCTCTTAAGGGAATCAGAGAAGAGCTGGAAGAAAGACTTATTCAGTTTGAGTCAGAAAACAAACTTCTCGAGGCACAAAGAATCAAACAGAGAACAGAATACGATATCGAAATGATGAGTGAAATTGGATTCTGCTCAGGTGTTGAAAACTATTCAAGACATATCAGCGGCAGAGAGCCCGGTTCATCACCATTTACACTTATTGATTACTTTCCGGACGATTTTCTCTTGGTTGTGGACGAGTCCCATGTTACACTTCCACAGGTAAGAGCTATGTATAATGGTGACAGAGCAAGAAAAGAAAATCTTGTGGAGTTTGGTTTTCGTCTGCCATCAGCTTATGACAACAGACCTCTAAATTTTACCGAGTTTGAGGGGAAAATTAAGAATGCAATCTTTGTCAGTGCAACTCCTGCCGATTATGAAAGAACCCATTCGGAGGAAATCACCGAGCAGGTTATTCGTCCAACTGGGCTTCTTGACCCTGAAGTATTCGTTCGGCCCGTTACAGGACAGATTGATGATTTGTATGGTGAGATAATACGGGTTGTTGAAAATGATGGAAGAGTTTTAGTGACAACTCTTACTAAAAAGATGGCAGAGGACTTGTCAGACTATTTTGAGAATATGGGTGTCAAGGTCAGATATCTTCATTCGGATATTGATACCATTGAGCGAATGGAAATTATAAGAGATTTGAGAATGGGCGTTTTTGATGTCCTGGTGGGAATCAATCTTCTTCGTGAGGGTCTTGACCTTCCTGAAGTTCAGCTTGTGGCAATTTTAGATGCGGATAAAGAAGGTTTCCTTCGTAACGAAACATCTCTTATTCAGACAATAGGTAGGGCAGCAAGAAATGCCGAGGCAAAGGTTATAATGTATGCTGATAGAGTTACTTCAAGTATGGACAGAGCTATAAGCGAAACTAATCGTCGTCGCACAATTCAGCAGGCGTATAATGAGGAGCATGGAATCGTTCCTCGTACAATTTCTAAAGATGTTCGTGCAGTTATTGAAGTTACCAAGCAGGATAAAAAAGGCAGAGGAAGAACAGCTGCAACTAAGCCTGATGATATTGATAAGAGAATTAAGATTCTTACAGATATGATGCTTCTTGCTGCGGCAGAGCTTGAATTTGAAAGAGCAGCACAGCTCCGTGATGAACTCAAGGAGCTTGAAGAAATGAGGAATAAATAATGGCTAATGATAAGATAGTAATTAAAGGAGCAAGAGAAAATAATCTCAAAAATATTGATCTAGAAATCCCAAGAGATAAGCTTGTTGTTATAACAGGGCTTAGCGGTTCGGGTAAGTCTTCTCTTGCCTTTGATACTTTATATGCAGAGGGCCAGCGCAGATATGTTGAATCACTTTCGTCATATGCAAGGCAGTTTTTAGGACAGATGGACAAGCCTGCGGTAGATAATATCGAGGGTCTTTCACCTGCTATTTCTATTGACCAGAAAACAACCAGCAGAAACCCACGTTCAACTGTTGGTACAGTTACAGAAATTTATGACTATATGCGTCTTTTATATGCACGAATTGGTGTGCCCCATTGTCCACAATGCGGTAAGGAGATTAAGCAGCAGTCCATTGACCAGATTACAGATAAGATTAAGGACTTACCAGAGGGTACAAAATTTCAGGTGCTTGCCCCTGTAATCCGTGGTAAAAAGGGTGAGCATACAAAGATATTCGAGGACGCAAAGAAGAGTGGGTACGTTCGCGTTAGAGTTGATGGCAATGTATATGATTTGGCAGAAGAAATTAGGCTTGAAAAGAATATTAAGCATAATATTGAGATTGTTATTGACAGACTTGCAGCTAAGCCTGATATGGATAAACGACTTACAGACTCTGTCGAAACAGCTATGAAGCAGGCTGATGGCCTTGTTATAATTGATATAATCGATGGTGAGGAAATAACCTTTAGTCAGAACTACGCTTGTCATGATTGCGGAATTAGCATTGAAGAACTATCCACAAGAGCATTTTCATTTAATACTCCATATGGTGCTTACCCTAGTTGTTCGGGTCTTGGTTTTCAACTTAAGGTTGACCCTGATATGGTTATTCCGGATAAGACAAAATCCTTAAACGATGGTGCTATTGCTGTCAGTGGTTGGTATAGTGGAAAGGGTGAGGGGAGCATCGCACAGATGTTCTTTGAGGGTCTTGCAAAGAAATATAAATTCTCCCTTGATACACCTGTCAAAGACCTTCCTGATAAGATTGTTGATATCCTTTTGTATGGTAGCGGTGATACGGATATTGAGCTAAACTACGAGAGTGCAACCTTTAAGGGTAGCAGGAGTGCTCCTTTTGAAGGTGTTGTTTGCAACCTTGAAAGAAGATATAAGCAAACTCCTTCCGATTGGATGCGTAGAGAAATTGAGAATTATATGTCTGATAACACTTGTCCTGATTGTGGTGGTAAACGACTAAAAAAAGAGGCTCTTGCAGTTACAGTAGGCGAGCTTAATATTATTGAGGCTACAGATCTTTCAATAGTTAAGGCAAGAGAATTTTTTAATAATCTTTCACTTAGTAGTAAGAACAAACAGATTTCAGAGCAGATTCTTAAAGAAATTGACTCCCGTCTTGGGTTCCTTGTTAATGTTGGTCTTGGATATCTCACTTTAAGCAGAAATGCCGGTAGCCTTTCAGGTGGTGAAGCACAGAGAATCCGTCTTGCAACGCAGATTGGTTCACAGCTTACAGGTGTCTTGTATATCCTCGATGAGCCTAGCATCGGGCTTCATCAAAGGGATAACGAAAAGCTCCTTGCAACACTTAAAGAACTTCGTGATTTAGGCAATACACTTATTGTTGTTGAGCATGATGAAGATACAATGTATGCAGCAGATAGAATTGTTGATATCGGTCCTGGTGCTGGTGTTCATGGTGGCTATGTTATTGCTGAGGGTACAGCAGAGGAAATAATGGAAGTGGAAGGCTCTGAAACAGGAGCATATCTAAGTGGAAGAAAGAAGATTGAAGTTCCGAAGATGAGAAGAAAAGGTAATGGTAACTTCCTTACTGTAAATGGTGCAAAAGAAAATAATCTTAAAGGTGTTAGTGTCAAAATCCCACTTGGTACACTTACCTGTGTTACGGGTGTTTCAGGTTCGGGTAAATCTTCGCTTGTAAATGAGATTATCCAGAAGCGTCTTTCTGCTGAGCTAAACGGTGCAAAGACTAAGAGTGGCAGACACGATTCTATGCAGGGTATTGAGTTTTTAGATAAGGTTATTGACATAGACCAATCACCTATCGGCAGAACACCTCGTTCTAACCCAGCCACATATACAGGATTATTTGGTCATATTCGTGACCTGTTTGCAACTACTAATGAGGCAAAGGAAAGAGGATACAAGGCTGGACGATTCAGCTTTAATATTAGTGGAGGAAGATGTGAATCCTGCTCCGGTGATGGTATTATTAAGATAGAGATGCATTTTCTTCCTGATGTATATGTTCCTTGCGATGTGTGTAAGGGAAAGAGATACAACAGAGAAACACTTCAGGTTAAATATAAAGGGAAGAATATTCATCAAGTGCTTGATATGACAGTGGAAGAGGCGTGTGAATTCTTCGAGCATATTCCTCGGCTTAAGCGTAAGCTTGATACATTAAACGAAGTTGGTCTTGGATACGTCAAGCTTGGTCAGCCCTCAACTACCCTTTCAGGCGGTGAGGCACAGAGGGTTAAGCTTGCAACAGAGCTTAGTAGGGCTAGCACAGGCAAGACTCTTTATATACTCGACGAGCCTACAACAGGGCTTCATACGAGCGATGTTCATAAACTTATAGATGTTCTTCAAAAACTCACAGAGGGTGGCAATACAGTTGTAGTTATTGAGCATAATCTTGATGTTATAAAAACCGCAGATTATATTATTGACCTTGGGCCTGAGGGCGGTGACGGTGGCGGTCAGATAATCGCTAAAGGCACTCCCGAACAAATAGCAAAGAATGAAAATTCATATACAGGTCAGTTCTTAAAGAGAGTTCTAGCAAAGAAATAAAAACAAACAATAACCCTACACAATAAGTTATTAAAGACTACTATTGAGTACAGTAATAATCGTTTCTGTTATAATAAAAAAGGCATTGCAGTTTATATGAACTGCCCCAATTTGTGCAGACAGTACAAAAAAGACAGCCTATGGTAGTTAATATTAAATTTTCAAGCAACATACTGACTTCGTTTTTCAAACGGAGTCAGTTTTGTTTTAAGTTGAATTCTCT
>JAQVYH010000027.1 GCA_029004515.1 Eubacteriales bacterium
TTGACAATCTGCCGTGATGGAATAGATTGTATTAAGATAAAACTTGGACTTTATCAATAACATGAAAGCCTTTTGATGATCGCCGTCCAAGCCCGCTGGAAACAGTGGGGGCGATCATCAAAAGGCTTTTTTATTGGAGAAATAAAATGAGTGATAATAAAATTGAATTATACGGAATATTTTCATGTGGTTACGGAATAATTCCAAAAAAGTTAATGCAAGATAAACAACTTAATGTTTATGATAAATGTATTCTTGCATATATGTTAAGTTTTACAGGAGGTGGAAATGTTTGTTTTCCATCATATAAAAAAATAGCTGAAGATTTACAGATTAGTGAGCCTACAATATCAAAATCATTAAAAAAATTATCAATGAATGGATTTATAAAAATAGAAAAATTATATCCTGAAGACAAACTTAAACATAATAATAAATACATATTATCATTTTTAAATGAAGTTCCGATACTAAACGACATTAAGTCTCACCCTTCACTGAATAAAGTCTCGCCCTTAGTTGAATTAAGTAGTAATAATAACATTATTAATAATAACATTATTAATAATAAAACAAAAAAATTTATTCCTCCAATAAAAGAAGAAATAGAACAATATATTCATGAAAAAAATTATAATGTAAATGTTGATACATTTTTTGAATATTATAATGAATCTGGATGGAAAGATTTAGATGGAAAACAAGTTAAAAACTGGAAACAAAAAGTTATAACATGGGCTGGAAGGTCTAAAAATTTTAAAAAGGATAATTATAAATTTATATGAAATACTCTGAACAAACAGAAAAAGAGATACTTAATTCCGCTATAATAAAACAAGAATCTTTAAACCGTCTTATGGAGTTTGATAGAGAATTATTTTATTATAATGAACATCGTATTATTTTTGATATTTTGAAAGACATTTACGAATCAGGAACGCAGGTGGATTTAAGTATTATAGGTTTGAAGTTAAAAGAGAAAAATATTTTTGATGAGTATGAAAAACATTTATTATCAATAATAAAAAGTTATACTCCAATAACAATTGATGAACACTTGGAAACAGTTGAACGGTTATTCAATGAGCGTAAATTATTATCATTAAGCAAAGACATTTACACTGCAATTAAAAATAATGATTTTACTTATTATCAACTTGCGGAACAATTTTCAGAAATAAGCCAAAATATTAACCGAACAAAAGATTCTGAATATTGTACAATAAAAGATTTATCAGAAAAGAATCTTGATGAATTATTTAAGTCTTCAAATTTTATAAGGACTGGATTGAGTTCTCTTGATGATAAAATAATAGGTCTATTTAATGGACAACTTGTCATCATAGCTGGCCGGCCAAAGATGGGAAAGTCCACTTTTGCCATACAGCTAATAAAAAACATTAAACAGCATATATTGTTTTTTAGTATGGAAATGAAACGGACTGAAATATATTCAAAAATTTTATCCTCTGAATGTGATGTTGATAGTTGGAAAATTGAATTGAATAAATTGAACGATTTTGAGCGCATAAAGGTATTAAATTCTCATAATGAAATTAAAGAAAAAATAAATATAACAGTATTTGATACGGCTTTTAATATATCAAAATTGAAAGCAACAATTAAGAAATTTTATAAAGCAAAAAAACCTGTTGCGATATTTATAGATTATTTGCAGTTAATTACAGGTGGAAATTCTGAAAGTCAGGTATTGAGGATAGCGAGCATAACTCGGGACTTGAAGTTATTGGCAATGGAATTAAATATTCCTATAGTATTATTATCTCAGTTATCGAGAGAGAGTGAGAAACAAAATAGACGTCCTATTATGTCAGACCTTAGGGATTCTGGTAGTATAGAACAGGATGCAGATATAATAATTTTTGTTCATGAAGAAGACGGACAGACTGAAATAATTGTCGGGGCAAACAGAAAAGGGAAAAGTGGGATTGTTAAGGGTATTAAATTTGTAAAAGAATTTTCACGGTTTGAAGATAGTAAAATATCTGAAGTGTTTGAAAACCCTAAATATTTTAATGATTAAAAATATATTTAAAAAGTATAAATTTAATTGACAAATAAATAAATATATTATATATTGATTTATATAAATAATTGAGGTAATATGGAAACAAAAAATGCAATTGTAATATTTGAAGATTTGCCGATAAGAAAAGTAGAAAAAGATGGTAAAGTTTGGATTTCCGCAATTGATGTTGCTAAGGCATTAGAATATTTAAATCCTTCAGCTACAATTAAGAATATTTTAGATAGAAATATTGATAGATTTAAGGACTATACAATTTGTATAGACCTTGAGACAAGAGGTGGAATTCAAAATCAAACATTTTTTGATATTAAAGGCGTTATATCATTTTGTATGTTATCTAAACAACCGAAGGCCATTCCTTTTCAACGTTGGGCTGACACTGTACTTGCGATAGAAATAATAAATATTCCAAATGATATAAGAATAATGTCAAAGAAAAGAAGGGTAGTTTTTACAGATACACTTAAAGCTCATGGATATAAAAATCCTCATGAATACATACAAACAACTATTCAGATGAAAGAAGGTCTTGGAATAAAAAAAGAGAAAAAGAAAGATGAATGTGATTTAATAGAGATAGCAAAAATTGCTGCAGCTGAAATGTTGGCAACTGCAAAAATCTTGATTTCAAAAAAAGAAGGGTATTCTGAAGTAAATCCTGTCTGTGTTGAAAGTTCAAAAATAATTGAAAATAATACAAGAGGAGAATTGAAATGATTGATTTATCAAATAAATATATTTCTAAACTTGAGATAATTAAAAATTATATAGAATATAATTATGAGTTTAATATAGTTGAACTTCATAGTTTAAAAATTAAAATAAAAGATATTATAGATATTTTACAAGAATTTATAGATGAGGTGCAAAATGAGCGACATGAATAATTTAAGCATAGTAGGAAGACTTACTGCTGATCCAGAATTAAAATATACAAATAATGGAAAGTCAGTATGCTCTTTTGGAATTGCAAATAATCAAAAGTTTGGAGAAAAAGAAAACATCAGTTTTTTTAATTGTGTGGCTTGGGGTAAGACCGGTGAGACTATTTCAAAGTATTGTAAAAAAGGACATCGAGTCGGATTGACCGGACAAATTGTTCAGGATAGATGGGAAAGCGAAGGACAAAAAAAATCAGTGGTAAAAATAAACGTGAGCGGGTTTATGTTCCTTCAGGATAAAAAAGATGAACCAAGGAACGTATTGGATGGCGAAGAGGTAGACAGCGCTCCTCAGATTACAGAAAATCCTTTTGATGATGGCGTGCCATTTTAATTATGGAAAAATCTGTTGAAAGAGAAAAATTAAAAAAACAAATGAGAACAATAAATATAATTTATTTAACTTTAATAACTCTACTTTTTTCCATAATACTTTTTTATGTACGCTCTGACGTTGATTATTTAAAAAGTGAAGTGAACAGGTTAAATAAAAAAATAATTGTAATTATTGACGCTTTAAATGTGGAGGATTGATGGATTTAATTTATATATCAACCGAGATACAAAAACGTATAAATGATTTATCGAACGGCAGAAAGATAATAGCTCAAAGGTCTGAAGAGAAAGCAAAGTATATATCAGAGTATGAAAAAAAAATGGCCGTGGTAATAATGAGATTGAAGAACGGTGAAAAATTCGATATCGAAGGTCATACAGTTGGAGGAGAATTACCAGCAAATTTGATTGAGAAAATAGCGCGTGGTGTTTGTTGGAAAGAAAAAATGGACATGGAGCGGGCGGATGGGTTCTATCGTGCGGCTGTGTCTGGGATGTCAAGTCTTGAATCTGAACTTAATGGTTTACAATCAATATTAAGATATTTAAAGGAAATATAGAAAATAATATGAATAAAAATAAATATTTAAGTTTGGATAGCGAAAATTGGGGTATGGATAAGAAAATCAAACTTGAAATGCATTTTCTACCTGATGGAACAGTATGGTTGAATTTTTGGGATTTAATGCACGGAAATGATGTTGTGGCGCAATATGTTGGCGGTGATAAATTGGTTATTGATGATAAAGAAACCGGAATAGGTGAGTTTATAACCAGAGTGGAGGCGGCTTGCGTATAACAGATACGGCATAGACGAAGGAGGATAGAATGGGAAATATGAATGAACAAGAAAAGATTGAATACAACAAAATGTTAAAAGAAACGTCAGAGCCGCTTTCGTCTGATGCCGTGTTAGACGAAGTGCGCGATTTTGAGTTTGAAATTGGGGCTTTAGTCTTTATAAAATTATTAGAACTAAATGGATATATAACGGCGATATGTTTTCGTCTTGGAAATATATCTTATGAAGTTTCATTTTTCAGTAATGCCGAGTATAAACAAATCTGGATGGAGAATTTTGAGATAGAGAAAGTTTAGCGCATTTCGACTAACAGATATTATGTGTAATTATTTACACATAATATAATAAAAATTGATATTAAATGAAAGAATGTTGTAAATATTTACGTCGTGAATGGGATGGAATGAATTTAATATTTATATGCCCTATTTGTGGATTTAGACTTGATTACGGCAGGATAGTAATGTATAATGGATTAAAAGAAAAATGAAAACAGAAATACAGAAAGCAAAAGATAAAGCATGGAAAGCTATAAGTCGATATATTCGGCATAAAGAATGCCTTGAAACAACTGGAGACGTTGACTATGGTATTTGCTGTACTTGTGGGAAATTAAAACATCGTAAAGAACTTCAGGCAGGTCATTATATTTCAGGAAGAACAAACTCAATATTATTTGTTGAAGATGGAATTCATATACAGTGTGTTCATTGCAATATGTTTAACGAGGGAAATAAAAGTGAGTATGAAAAGTATATGTTAAAAAGATATGGAAAAGAAAAATGCGATAGATTGAAAGATTTGAAGCATATACGAAAAAGTTTGAATTTATTTGAATTGAAGGCGATAGAACAAGAGTATAAAGAGAAGTTTAAAAACTTGAATTATTAAATTTTAATTATTGATAGGGAAAGAAGATGAAATGGATTAAGGATTTATTTGGCTTATGCTTCCGCAGTATTAGGCGCAGTTGTCATGATTATCAATATGTTAGTAAAGGGGTTAAAGAAATAGTAACGGTAAAATATTATGATGGAACAGAAACAATCAATGCTACATGATGCTATGTCAGAGGATGTGCTCCAATTATTGAAGTTTGTTGACTGGATTTTAGAAAATAAAATACCCTTATGTGATAAAAGATGTTTAATCAAAGATATTGATACTGAATTTGGGAATGTAAAAAGTAATTATTGTGAAAGAGAAACATGTCCTGATTTGATATTAAAATTATTATCAGATAATGTTCGGTCAAGGCAAGAGTATTTAAGAATAGTGCAAGAATTATTATTTGATGCTATTGGTCTTCTTATTAATCACGATCAGCATGAAGATAAAGATTGGAAAAAAGATTATGAAGAGCTTTTCGTTAGGTTTAATAAATTTGATTTTTAAAATGTTGCTTAAAATAATATGCATAATTTTTATATTTATTGATATTTATATGAAATGTAAAATATGTTATAGTATGATAATAAATAATAATTTGTTTGGCATAGAAAATTGATTGACATAATTATTAAATGTGTTAAATTATATATGTATTATTTGCCATATACAGAATAAGTTATTTCAGCGTATTTAATGCGCTGATTTTATAATTATGATAACAAAAGAATTAATAAAAGATTTTCCAATATCAAAATTAAAGCCATACGAAAGAAATCCGCGTATAAATAATCATGCTGTGGATGCTCTTGCCAAATCAATTAAACGGGTTGGAAATAATGATCCAATTGAAATTACTCCTAATAATATAATTTTATGTGGGCATACAAGAAAGAAAGCTCTTGAAAAACTTGGAATAAAAACAACTGATGTGATTATAATATCTGGAATGTCAGAAAAACAACAAATTGAATATAGAATAACAAATAATAAAACTGGTGAATTAGCGGAGTGGGATTTTGAAATATTAGAAGCTGATTTTTCAAGTGATGAATTATTAGATTTTGGATTTGATATAAAAGATTTAACACGGACAGAAGTTGAAGAAGACGAAGCCCCTCCAATTCCTAAAATAGAAAGAACAGTCAAAGGTGATATATATATGCTTGGAAATCATCGCTTGATGTGTGGTGACTCTTCAATATTGGATAATATAGAGAAATTGCTTAATTGTGAAAAACCAGCATTATGTTTTACTGACCCTCCGTATGGAGTATCAATTGGCAAAAAGAATGTGATGTTAAATTCCTTCCAGAAGGCTGGAAGGAATTTAACAGATATAAAAAACGATGAATTAAAACCAGAAGATTTAAAAGAAGTTTTAATCCCTATTATGTCAAACATGAAAATAGTATGCTCAGAAGATTGCACTTATTTTGTAACCGCTCCTCAGGGCGGTGAACTGGGTATGATGATGATGATGATGAAGGAATCCGGTCTTCCTATTCGTCATGTTTTGATGTGGTTAAAAAATTCACCTACATTTAGTATGGGAAGACTTGATTATGATTATGCTCATGAACCAATTCTATTAACTTGGGGCAAGAAGCATAAATCTATAATGGCCGGAGAACAAAGAACATCGGTATGGCGTTTTGATAAACCATTAAAAAATAAAGAACATCCGACCATGAAACCTGTTGGTTTATATGTTAATGCACTTCTAAATAATAGTGAACCTGGGGATTTTGCTATTGATCCTTTTGCCGGGTCTGGAACCATGATTATAGCCTGTGAACAAACAAATAGACAGGCTGTTTGTATAGAGTTAGATGAACATTATTGTGATGTTATAGTTCAAAGATGGGTTAATTTTACAGGTGGGAAAGTAATATTGAATGGAAAAGAGATAGAATGGGAGAAAAATAATGCCGCGGGGTAATCCTGATAAATTGATTCCAAACACTAAGCGAAGCCCGGAGGAAGTCCGTGAGAATGGAAAAAAGGGTGGTATAAAATCAGGAATTGTTCGTAAAGAAAAAAAATTGATGTCTCAGATTTTCGCTGAGTTTTTAGATAAAGACCATGATATAATTGGAAAAGATGGGATAAAGAAAAAACTTTCAGGGCAACAACTTGTTAATTCTGTAATGAGTAAAGTTTTATCTCGTGGGGATTCTGCCAGTGTATCGTTATTGAAGGTTATAGCTGAGGCAACCGAGGGAAGCAAAGTAAATGTTGAAGGTCATGTAGATACTATTATAAACGTTATTGGAATAAAGCCTAAAGAATGAATTTAGAAATACCTGAAAAACTCATTCCTTTATTTCAAACTGATAAAAGATATATTGATATATACGGTGGGCGTGGATCGGCAAAGTCTTGGACAGTAGCTGATTTTTTACTTGCAAAAGGGAAAGAACGAAAACGTCGTATATTATGTTCAAGGGAAATTCAAAATAGCATACGTGATTCAGTTCATAAACTTCTATCAGACAAAATATTAAATCATAAACTTGATTATTTTTATAACATACAAAAAGATCGCATAATAGGAAAGAATGAAACTGAATTTATATTTAAAGGGCTTCATCATAATGAGCAAGATATAAAATCAACTGAAGGAATTGATATTGCATGGGTAGAGGAAGCTCATAGTGTGTCGAGAAAGAGTCTTGAAACACTTACCCCAACTATTCGAAATGATAATAGCCAGATAATATTTACATATAACCCAACAAACATGGACGATCCTATTCATGTTGATTACACTCTTACAGAAAGAAATGATACGTTAAAAATAAATATAAATTATAATGATAATCCGTGGTTCCCTCAAGTTCTTAAAGCTGAAATGGAATATGACCGTGGAAACGATCCTGATAAATACGCGCATAAATGGCTTGGACAATGTATTCAACATTCGGATGCTCAAATATATTATGGAAAATGGAAAATTGAAGACTTTGAAGCACCAGAAGGAATACAATTTTATTATGGGGCAGACTTTGGATTTAGTCAGGATCCTTCATGTTTATTAAGATGTTATATTAAAAATAATTGCTTATATATTGATTATGAAGTTGTAGGATATGGAACTGACATTGATAAATTGCCTGAATTATTCAGTCATGTGCCTCTTGCAAAAGTTAATTATATTACGGCTGACTCATCAAGACCTGAGACCATAAATTATTTAAGACGGAATGGTTATCCAAAGATTAAGAGTTCGGTAAAAGGAACTGGAAGTATAGAAGAAGGAATAAGCCATATACGGTCGTTTGAAAAAATTGTAATCCACTCGAGATGTAAAAATGTAATTGACGAAATGCGCCTTTATTGTTACAAAGTTGACAGGTTAACTGGATTGGCGACAACTGTTCCAGATGATAAACATAATCATTTGCAAGATTCTTTAAGATATGCCTTGGAAGATATAATGAGGAATAAACAGGGAAACAAAATAATAGTTCAAGGGTGGTAAAATATGCCTATAAATACAAAATGTGATGAATATAATAAATGGTCTTTTATCTGGAAGAAAACAAGAGATGGGATTGAAGGACAAGAAGTAGTAAAGAAAAACAGAGAAACATATTTGCCTATGCTTAATGGGCAAACACCAGAAAGTTATAATGCTTATCTTAAACGTGCGATGTATGTGAACTTTTCGAGTAGAACTATGTCTGCGAGTCTGGGACAATTATTCAGAAAAAATCCAATAATTAAAGATGTTGATGATGATATTCTTGATAATATAAATCTTGCGGGTTCATCGTTTAATTATTTTTTCAAAAATATTGCAAAAGAAATAATGGCCGTTAATAGGGTCGGGATATTGCTTGATTATTCAGTAGATCAATTACGGCCATATTTGACATCATACCAATCAGAATCAATAATAAATTGGCGAGTTGAAATTATCGAAGGTATTGAAAAATTATCAATGGTAATTCTTGAAGGTGAGAAAAATGTAATTGATACAAAAGATAAATATAAAATAAAACAGGTAAATGTCTGGAAAGAATTATTTTTAGATGGAAATGTTTATAAAGTTCAGAACTGGATAAAAAATGATAAAGATGAATTTGTATTTGATGGGGATGAAATTATACCTTTGATAAATGGGAAAGTATTTAATTATATTCCGTTTTATATTTTAACATCAAATGGAATAACACATAAAATAACAAAGTCTTCAATGGTTGATTTTGTTAATCTTAATTATGGTCATTATGTAAACACTGCAGATTACGAAAATATGCTGCATTGGACAGGTGCTAAGACAGTTATTACAAGGGGATGGGGTGATAAGGCTTTCCCGATTGGCGGGGCTGCTGATTTTCCAATTGAAGGTGGCGCTGTATTTCTCGAGGCTTCCAGCGATTCTGGACTCAAGGAAGAATTAAGACACAAAGAAGAACAAATGGCCGCTCTTGGATCGCAGATAATAAGCGGTAAAGGACGATATGTAGCGAGTGCAGAGACAAGCAGAATATCATCAGAGGGTGAGTATGCAACTTTATCAGATATATCAAAAAGTTTATCAGATTCAGCAAGTTTGATAATGTCTGATTTAAACGCTTGGTCAGGTAAAAATCAGATGGCAGAAATTGAATTTAATACAGATTTTGAAGTCGAGAAAATTCCTCAGGGAAAACTTATTGAACTCATGGGTGCAGTGCAAAGCGGATTTATGTCAATGGAGACTTTTTATTATCAGTTGAAAAGTTATGAAGTATATCCTGTAAACTGGTCTTATGACGATGAGATTAAGGCGATTGAAGAATCAATGCAAAAACAGGTCGTAAACAGGGAAGAGACCATAAATAATTCAGATCAAAAAATAGAAAAACAAGACGAAATTAAAAAAAATGATATATTTATGTTTAATAATAATTTAATGAATCAGAGAATAGAAAAATGAATTTTGATAAAGATCACCCAAGAGATAAAATAGGAAGATTTATTTCAAAAGAAGATGTAGAAATACATAAAGACTTAATGAAAAAAAATATTAAAACTTTTAATTCTGATGGATCGTTGAATAAAGATAAGTTGAAAGGATTAAATAAAAAGGAAATTGAAATAATAGATAGCTTTGAGCAAATAAATTCACATAGAAGTTTAAATGAAATTTCATATAAAATAAATAATGGTATTTCCGTTAATGAAATAAAAGAACAATATTCCGAGAAACGGTTTAATGATTATATCAATGTTGATAATCATATTAAATTATCAACACCATATAAAGGAGAAATAACAAGACTAATCAGAGACGACAATGATATTTATAAAAAATTAAATGTTGGTGATGAAATGAATTTTGATCGTTTAACAAATTTTGGAGAGAAAGGAAATGAATTTAAAATTAAAGGAGGAAATTTAAGAATACATATTGAAAATAATACACGGGGAGTATCTGTAAAAAATTTAATGCCATTCAAGGAAGAATCAGAAGTTTTATTGAATCCCGGAAAATATAAAATAGTAAAAAAAGTTGAAAAAAATATTAATCATATATATCTTGAAGAAATTTAAAAATAGGTTTAAATGAATTTTTTACAAGCACAATTAAAAGGGCGAGATTATACCGAGGCTGAAATTGATAGCTTTATAAAGATTATGCTAAAAAGCTATGAAGACGCGGCAAAGGATATAATAAAAGAGATAGAGAAATTTTACGGGAAATATTTATCTCTTGTTGCTGGGAAGGGTGATCCGGCTGATATATATAATATTATTATTCAATCGGATCGGTTAAATAAATTACTTGAAGCAGTACAAAAGATTTATTCAGCATATTACAAACAGGCAACTGGAAAAATAATAGATATATCATCGCTTGCCATGTCCAATATGTATTACAGACAGCAGTATATTTTATCATGGTTTGTACCGGCTGGGATAAATATGTCTTTTGTGTTTCTTGATCCTCGATTGGTTGAAGTTGCTGTGCTGGGTACTACTGATTTATGGAAAAAAATATCAAAGACTTTTGATCGATATGGCCCATTGAAAAATTTTTTGCCTCAATATGGAAGCCTTAAAGATTTACTTTATACCAACAAAATTCAGAATTTAGCTAAAGTACAGCAGACAATAACTCAGGGATTTATTCAGGGGTATTCCAATAAGGTTATGGCTAACAATATTCAGGGAATTATGAATAATTTTAGTTATCAGGCTGAACGGATAGCCAGAACAGAATCTGCCCGCACTGCTGACATAGGGGCTCGCATGGCTACACTGGACGCTGAGGCGCAGGGAGTAGATATTAAGCGGCAGTGGTACGCAACGAGAGACGGGAAAACAAGGGACGCTCATATCACTCTTGACGGCCAGAGAGTTAAGCCTGATGAACCGTTTGTATATGCTGGCATGGAATCAATGGGAATTGGTCAGTGGCCAGAAATAGGTCTCAATGCGAACTGTAGATGCGCCATACTTGATATTGTAAACGATGAGGAACCGCAATTGATGAGAGCGAGAAAAAACCCAACTGATCCAGAGGATAAAGAAAATGTAGTCATGGAATTTAAAAGCTATAATAAATGGGCAGAAGAAAATGGATTAGTTAAAGATAAAAACGGAATGATGATAGAGGGATAATATGAGCGCACAGACAAAAAGAGGAAAAAAACTTAAAGGACAACTTATCGAACAAACTATTAAAAATTTCAAGTTTGCCGGTATGGTTGATATGTCAAAGGCAATAATGCAGGCTTCTTTTATTGAGCGTCTTAAATATTGCATAAGAATAATGATAAAAAAATAGGGGGTATTATGAGCATAACAATTGAAGGAACAGGGAAACGAGGTCGAAAAAGGAAAGAACCTTTTGAAGTTGGTAAAATGTCTGAAGTTGTTGAAAAATATAGAGAAGAATTATTGCCCGAAGAAATAAAACTTTTTTGGCGTGATCCTGTTAATTTTGAGTCTATTAAAAAAGTATGTTTAAAATATGGAAGATCGTATAAAGATGTTCCAGATAATGAAAAGGCCGGTATAATAAATTTAATAAAAACTCAAGGAGTGTAATATGATAACAATTGATGATTTTAAGGAATTCGTCAAAGATGAAAAAAATCTTGGTACGTTTCGCGAGGTAGCTAAGACGCTTGGATTCGAAGAGCCTGAAGAAATTCAAGGATTGCTTAGAAAAAATCAAGAATTGATTGAAAAATATAAAAAAATCAGAAAAGAAAATGAAGACATTAGAAAAAAGCTTGACGAGATTGATGTCGATGAGTATATTGAGCTCAAGGAAAAGTCTAAGACAAATCCAAAAACCTCTGATGAGTTAACTAAAATACAGAGGGATTTAAAAAAAACAGCTGATGAACTTGAGAAGGAAAGAAAAATAAGACTTGAAAATGAAGCTTATCTTGAAAAAACTCTTAAGGAATCGGCACTTATCGAAGCTCTTGATTCAAACGGCTTTGATATAAAACATAGAGAAATTTTAAAATCTGCCTTCCACGGGAGGGCTCGTGTTGAAGTCGAAGACGACAAGAGAACTGTTGTAATTGATGAAGACGGGCTCGGCCTGCCAGTTAAAGACTACTTTAAAAAATACGCGACAACTGAAACAGGAAAAACTTATTTGAAGCAACCTGAAAATAAGGGAACTGGATCAAGTGGGTTTTCTGGTTCAGGCGGAGCGAAAATACTTAAAAGATCCTCTTTTAATGAAATGTCAAATAAAGAACAAATGACAATGATTAAAGATGGATATAAAATTATAGACTAAAGAGACATAATAAATGTGTCTCTTGGTCGAAAAAACAGGAGACACATTATGGCATCAGCAAACACACTCACAAATTTAATACCTGATATATTCGCAGCACTTGACGTTGTATCAAGGGAGCTATCAGGTTTTATTCCGGCAGTATCAATAAATTCGAGTCTTGATCAAGTTGATAAAGCCGCGACTATAAGAATACCAAACACATCAAAACCAACTCCGGTGGCTATAACTCCGGCTTCTTATGCGCCTGATACTGGAGGTCAGACTATCGGTCATACGACTATGACAGTCGATCAGGCTTATTCTGTTCCGGTGCAATGGACTGGGGAAGAAGAAAAAGGATTTTCAAGAACTGGTCTTTATGAAAATATAAGGCAACAACAGTTTGCACAAGGTATAAGAGCGCTTATAAATGCAATTGAAACTGATATCGCTGAATTGTATACAAAATCATCGAGAGCCTATGGTACAGCAGGGACTACTCCGTTCGCTTCAAACCTTGATGATGTGAATCAATTAAGAAAAATACTTATGGATAACGGCGCACAGGGACAGGATTTATCACTTGTTGTAAATACGACCGCTGGAGTGAATTTAAGAAATCTTGTACACCTAACTCAAGTAAACACTGCTGGCTCAGATATGACTCTTAGAAATGGTGTTCTTCTTCCTATTTCTGGGTTTAATGTTTATGAATCTGCTTATGTACAGAGTCATACTGCAGGCGCAGGCACGGGATATGATATAAATGGTACTGAAGCAGTAGGGCAAACAACACTTACGCTCGAAGGCGGTACTGTCAATGTAACTGGTATAACAGCCGGTGATGTTATTACTTTTGCTGGCGGTGCAAATGCAGCAGATGCAAATAAATATATTGTTACTACAGGAACAACTTCAACTTCAGGTGATATTGTTATCGCAAGTCCGGGACTTATAATAGCTAAGGATACCAATGATGAATTAACGATTGGTAGCTCTTATACAGCTAATATGGGATTTGCTCGATCTGCAATTGTACTTGCAACAAGGATGCCGATGAGACCGTCTGTTGGCGATATGGCTGATGATATTATAACCATAACTGATCCAATAACCGGAATTAGTTTTGAGATCGCAATGTATAAAGGATATCATCAAGTACATTATGAGGTCGGTATTGTTTGGGGTTGTCAAATCGTAAAACCTGAGCATTGCGCGATTCTCCTCGGTTAAGGAGGTAGAATATGTCAACAACAGTAACATTAACAACTGCACAAAGGAATAAATTAAATAGCATGTTCCCAGAGAGCCAATCTATTTCTCTTGGGACAAAGCTTGGATATTTATTTGATCAACTTGGCACATCAGATGAGGATGGTATAGTATTATCTGGTGCAGGTTCAACAGGAATAGGAATAAGTATTCCAGCCACGGTGGCTGCCACAAACTCAATTTTGATTGGAACAAGTAGTAGTGCTGCTGGTGGTATGCCTATAACGGCCACAAAAAACAAACAAATAGTTTGTTATGGCGAAATACTCGAAGGTGAAATTACAAATACATCGAATTTAAGATGTCAGTGGAACAGATTAAGAATATCTGCTAATGCGGATATTTCTGGTGGTGGTCAAGTTACTGCCATGCAGGCAACAACTATGATTTATGGCAGCGAATCAACAACGAGCCTTGGAACATGGGCAACTTCAGGTCTGTGGGGTTCAGTTGGTATGGACACTGCTGTAATTAACCTTGGATCGGGTGCTTATCTTGCCGGTGTTGTTGCTCAGATAGCAGCAGGGGCTGGATATACAGGAGCGAGCGGATCATATACTTCGGGTCTCTATGTAATAGGTAATAGCGACACTGCATCAACAATGACAGGTGATTATTCTGGTATTTTGATTGAAAATCAAGGTGCTAAGGCTTTCACAAATGGTATAAACATCCTTGGTACTGGAGTCACAACAGCAATAAATATTGGTGCAGTAACAACCGGTATTTCAATGGCAAGTACAGTAACAACCGGTATTTCAATGGCGGGAGCGGTTACTACTGGTGTATCTATAACCGGTGGTGCAACGACTGCCTTTAATACATCCGGAACTTTTACCGGTGCAAGTGGTAGGGCGGCAAAATTAGCTGGTACTGTTAATAATGCAAATTATGGTGACGGATATTCATTCGTCGAATCAGAATTAACGCTTACCGGTACTTGCGCTGGTGCTGTTTCTGCTTTTGGCTCTTGGATAAATGTCATAACTGGGACAACCGGTGCAAACATGGTTTGTGCCCAAACAAACGGTGTTTATGAAGAAGCCACTGGAGTTCTTACAAATACCACTGTTATTTTTGGAATGAGGATGCAAAGCCTTCTTGCTGAAGCTCCGAGCGAAAGTTATCCTTTCAGTTGTGTATCAAACACAAATATAATTACGGCTTTGTTTAGCTGTAATGCTGGAAGCTCAGATATGGGGACTGTCACAAACGCTGGATCTGATAGTGGAAAATTGGTTCCGTTGTACAAAGAAACGTCAACTGGTACTACTTATTATGTAAAGTTGTATTCGTTGGCTTGATAATATAATGGGCAAGTTTAGCTTGCCCTTAAAATTAAATTAAGGATAAGAATGTGATATTAACAATTAAAGACCGTATTTATCTTCTCGGGTTGCTTCCAAAAGAATCAAATTTTATTACTTTAAAGATCGTCAGAAAGCTTGAAAATGATCTTGGTTTTTCTGAGGATGAGATTAAGAAAGCAAACATTAGGTCAGAGAATAATAGTATTTTCTGGGACGAGAAGAAAATTGATAATAAAAACATTGAAATCGGCGAGAAAGCTACAGACATAATTATTGAAAGATTGAAAGAATTAAGCAATGAAAAAAAATTATCAATAGATATGATTGAGCTTTATGAAAAATTTATAAAGGAGTAAAAAAATGGCAATAGATTATAATACAAGGGTGCAGGGTAGGATAGGACAGAATTACGGAGCTGACGGTATTTCTGTTGATATGAGACAAAATAGAACAGGTGCGCTCGTTACTGCTGATGAGTCTCCAAAATATTATGAAATGGTTTCAAGGGGACAAGTTTTTTCTTTAACTCTTGAAGCTGGGACTACTGCGATATCAGCAGGAAATTTAATTAACGCAGCGGCTGCAGCAAGTACGCAATTTGCGTTATGGAACCCTTCAGGATCTGGTAAAAACATAGCACTTTTGAAATTTGGTGTTATGGTAATCAGTGGAACGTCCCCTATCTCTGGATTGATGCATAGTTTCTCTGCGACTGCGCCTACAATCGCATCTTCGGCAGTTGATCCTGTTGTATGTAATAATGTAGGTCTTTCTGCTTCTTGCGTTGCGGGATATCTTACGCATGCGAGTGGATCTAATTTAACGGGAAGCACTCAGTTAAAAACAATTCGATCTGCCCATATAGCTTTTTCTGCAGGAACATTTGCGGCTCTTGGCGGGTATAATGCGCTTGAGATATTAGACGGTGACATTGTTCTACCGCCGAATACTGCGTGGGTTCCAACATGGCAGGCAGCAGGAACGTCTATGTTGGTAGGTTACTCGATTACATGGGCTGAGTTACCGGCATAATTTTTTGATTTATGGTTTGGCTTCAGGGGTGGAGCCATTCCACAAATTAAAAATATGAACGAACAAGCAATCAAGATAATAGATAAAGAAACAGGTCAGACAAAAGAATTGAGATTTGCCGGTGATGATCCACGTATTATAAATCAACAATATTTATACGCAATTGTTGAAGGAAAAGTTAAAGACCATGAGCCATGGACAAAGACTGGATATTCTCCGGCTTCAACTTCTTCAGAGACTACTGTATGGGGACCGGGTACTCAATATGTATGGCCATCATCAGCAATACAAATGGAAGTTGTTAGTTCTGATAATACACAAGATAAGGCAGGTGGAACAGGTGCATTATCTGTTATAATATATTATTTAGACTCAAATTTCGATGAATATAAAGAAGTTGTTGATTTAAATGGGACAACTCCAGTGCTAACAAAAGCAACTAATATTTATCGTGTTAATTATTTCAGAGTTGTAAAAACTGGGACAGGTGCTAAGCCTGTTGGGAATATATCATTAAAGGCAGTAGCTCCAACAGCAACAATTTATGGATATATACTTGCTGGATATAATAGGGCGAGGGCTATGATATATACCGTTCCACGTGGAAAAAGATTATATGTTTCTTCTGTTAGTTTTTCTGCAGCCGCTACAGTTGCAAATAAAAATGTACGTATGACAACTCATGCTAATTATGATTTTTTGACAAAAAAATTAACAAGAGATTATGGAAATTTTTTTATTGGATATTCAGAAATTGAATTATCTGACGCGGGATATAACAAAATGCTTGAAATTCCTACTATGTTACCAGCTAAAACTGATATAAAAGTTTCTGTCGTTGGTACTGCTGGTGCAGTAACGACTTGTGCTTTACGTGGCTGGCTGGAGAATGAATAATGGCAATAGAATTTTCAGTTGAAACTGGAACAGCATCAAGTACGTCTACAGCGTATGTAACTGTTGCTCAGTTTAAACAATACTGGGAAAACAGAGGTACTTCTTTTTCTGAAGCTGATTCGATAATTCAGGGCTGGATAAATCAGGCAACTGAATATATTGACATTAACTATCAATTTGAAGGCGAAGTAGTTGATGATGATCAAGCGCTTGAATGGCCTCGTAATTACGCAGTTAATAAACTCGGAATTTATATTGATAATGATGTAGTACCAACTGAGGTTAAAAATGCCACTTGTTATCTTGCTGCTCAGGCGAAGACAGATGATTTGAATATTGTTGATGATGGCGTGAAATCTGTTTCTTACGGACCAGTGTCAAAAACTTATAATAAATCTTCAGCATCTAAAGAATATCCAGCAGTTGTAAAAATATTGAGAAATCTTTTGATAACCGGAAATCAGCTCATGAGGGTAAATTGATGTTGTTGGATTCGTTATTTAAATCTGAAAAAACATACAATGCATCAATACAGACATTGAGCCAGACAAATACAAACGGTGTACTTGGTCCGAAGGTTTGGACAACTTCAAAAACTGTGCCTTGCTTATTCTGGCGTGGTGGAATGAGTGATGTTGTAATAAGCCAGAAATTAAAGGCAGATGTTGTAGGTACTATTTTAATGAGGCCTTCAGAAATTAACGCATCAGAAATACCTACAAATTCAAGGATATTATTAACAGACGATACTATGTATTGTGCTATAAACCATACAGATGGATATTCTGCCGGAACATTAACTATAGTAGTTGATAATTCAAACGATTCTAAAAAACCATTTAAAGCTAAAGATGTTTTTACAATTTATGGAGAGGCTGGGAGTATTGAACATACAATATCAAGTACAACAAAAACAAGTGGTGTAACTACTGGAATTACTTTTACACCAGCAATAGCTACAGGTGGTGTTTTAGATAATGCTGTTATAACATTAACGCCTTTTGTTGGTTATTATTCAGTTATTTATCCTGATAACATAGCCGGACAGGATGAAGTTATAATGATTCCGGTCAAGGAGTTTATTTGATGGAATCGTCAATGGAAATAATAAGAAATGGTGACATTATTGATATTATGGATAAAGCATCAAAGAAATCTGTAATAGCTCTTGCTGTTCAAATTTGTTCTCAGGCGAAAGCATTAGCTCCATGGAAACATGGAAGATTAAGAAATTCCATAATGTATAAAAATAATAAAGTAAAAGGTGCGTTTAACAATAAACCCGGTGAACTTGCAGAAAAAGAAATTCAAATAGGTTCTTTGAATTCTGATAAAGAAATGGTCGTTGGGTTTAATCTTGACTATGGAATTTATCAAGAGTTCGGGACGCGTAAGATGAAGCCACAACCTTTTTTACGACCTGCAATTGCATTGTATCAAGGACAGAAAGCAGTTAATGTGATTAAAAAAATTCACGATGAAGAATTACGAGGAAGTTTAAAACAAGGTCAGAAACGGGAGACATTTTTTTAATGTTTGGAGAAGATAAATTATTTACAGCGCTGAACGTTGCAGCTATACAAGCAAAGGTCGATGCTCTGACTTCCGGTTATGCAATTTGGTCTGACTTGTTAATTCCGCAGGATTTCACTGGAACAAAAAGTATAAATTTTTATATGTCTTCTCGATTGCCAGAAAGTGAAGTTGATATGTATAATTATACTATAAATTGTAGAGCCGAAACTATGAATGAAGCAATGGATATATCAAATACTATAATCAGCACAGTCAGTAGAAAATCGTATACTGATTGTTTTATATATATGACTCAAATGGCCATTATTCCGCCGATAGATGATACTGATTCTTATAATTCGGTAATTGAGGCCATTATTAAATTAAGAAGTTAGGAGACAATTATGCCAGCACAAACCACTATAAAAAGTTATGTTTACATTCCAGATGGATGTAAAGTACAAGTAAAAGATTCGGATGACGTTGCATATACAGATCTTGGTGTTGTAATGGGAGCAGTTACAGCATCGCTTACTTGGACAGAAGCGAAGCTTGAATATGCAAATGCAGAGGAAGACATCAAAATTAAAGATATGTTAATTGATGGGGCTTTTACACTCGGAAATCTTAATCCTGATAATATTGTTAAATTGAGCAATGGTATTATAACGAGTGCGACAACTGCAGCATCTGAAAACAGTTCTATCCCAGTTCAGACAATAGCTGCCGGATGGGATGATCAAATTAAATATGAACTTGTAATGGAAACAAGCTCAACTGATGATACAAAATTAAAAATGGCTACGGCTCCATCTTTAACAAGTGTAGTTCTTGATCCAGATTCAGCGGCAGAATCTCTTACCGCATGGAGCGCGAGTGCAAGTGGAGACTATACAATTGTTGCTGATTCAGATTCATATTCGGGTTGGTCAATAATTTTCAATTCCGCGTCAATGGCAACTGGAACTCCAAAGACAAAAACTATTGCCATTACTTACGCCGCAAATACTCCAGTTGCTACGACAACTTTGAAGTGTGGAACGGCAGCTTACACGGCAGTTGCATACTCATTAAAGTTTACGCATACGGACAGTGATTCGCTTGTAAGGCAACTTGAGCTATTCTCTGTATTTACAAAATCTGGCGGTATTCAGTTTAACTTTAAACCTGTCAGCGACACTGGTATTGAGGAAATGCCAGTTACGTTTCAAGCAAAAATTGATACTACAAGAACTGATGGAGACCAGTTGTTTGAATGGACAGTAAACAACGGCGCGGATTAAGGTCTTATAAGATATATTTTGGACACAATCTAAAGTATTTAAAGCGGGTCTGACAAAGACCCGCTATTAAAAGGAAAAATATGAGTAAAGAATTGATTTACAATTTGCCTTACCGAGAGAATGGAGAAAAGAAATCAATTGAAATTAAAATTGATTTTTTGAGTAGAGGTATAGCGAGAGATTTTGACAATCTTCATAAAAAGCAAGAAAGTCTTCGTTCGAAATGGGAAGAATTAAAATCAACTGATGCGCTTATTGAAGAATATAAAAAAGAAAAGCCAGAAGGATATAAAAAAGAACTTAAGGAATTATTTGCAAAAAGTGAAAACTTAAAAATAGATATTTTGTCTTTTGATAAGAATACTTTTATTGATGATCAATATAAATTGCTTCAGATGATTTTGAAAGATAATGGTATTAAGGATGGAATTTTACTTAATAATGATTTTTGGGAATATCAAGTCGATGTTCAGGACATGATGACTTTTCTTGTTGCCGTAATTTATAAAGACATTGATTTAAAAAAAAAGCATTAAGTACAGGAATTAAAAAAGTTCATGAGGATAGATTGTTTGCAGCGTTAAATAAATATTATAGGCCAATGACTAAACATGAATACTGGTATAGTCATGATATAGAGAGTCTTAATAATGCAATTAACGTTGCGTGTTTTCCAAAAGAAGTAACTGATTGGATTTTTGAACGGGACATAAAACCGTTCTCGATTTTTAAGTAGGGTATTATGGAAATAGGGCAACTAATATATCGGATCACAGGTGACAATTCAGGTCTTAAGAAATCACTTAAAGATTCTGAAAATGCCGCTAAACAATCAGGAACGTCTTTTGGAAACGTACTTAAAGCCGGTCTTGCTTCTGCCGCCGCCGCTGTTTCTATTGGTCAAATAATAAATATTTTCAAAGGTACTGTTAAAGCCGCAAGCGATGCTGCAGAGGAAAATCAAAAGTTTGGAGTTGTCTTCTCACGTTCATTTGGAGCGGCTTCAGCAGCAGCTAAAGAACTTACTGATAGTTATGGCTTATCAGATGTTGCGGCTAAACAATTTTTATCTACAAATGCGAATGTTTTTACATCTCTCGGAATGACTCAAAATGAAGCTCTCGGCCTTTCTTCTCAGGTAACAAAACTTGGTGTTGATCTTGCGTCATTTACAAACTATTCAGGTGGAACGGAGGGAGCAGTAAACGCAATATCTAAGGCTTTAATTGGCGAGCGTGAAGCCATGAAAGGACTTGGTATCGCTATACTTGATTCTGATCTGAAAGATTTTGCTGTCACTCTTGGTAAAAATTATGACGCTTTAACAAAACAAGAAAAAGCTACGCTCACTCTACAATATATTACCAAACTTGCGGATAATGCAGTTGGTGATTTTGCTCGATCCTCGGACTCATGGGCAAACGTTCAGAGGCGTGTAGAATCGGCTCTAACTGATTCTGCTGTTACTATCGGAAATGAATTATTACCCGGACTATCAAAACTTGGTGTTGCATTTGTAGAATCCACAAAACAAGGCGGAACTGTACAGCAGACTTTAAAAGGTATTGCAAGTGCGGCAAACTGGGTGATTGAAGGAATAGCGGGAACTCTTGAAGAACAGAATAAATGGCTTGAGACTCAAAAAATGGCCAATGATGAAGGTTATAGAACAAAGAAACAACTTGAGGAAGCAAACAAAGAAGCTGAAGAATACGGAAAGACTCTTGCCCGTGCATCTGGTAAACAGGGGACGCAATCTGAGGCATTGAAAGCATATAATAAAGCCTTACGAGACGGTGACATTGAAGCAGCAAGGATGAAAAATTCCGTTGATACTCTCAAAAACGCAATGGATCGTATTGCAAAAGAACAAGCAGCTACTTTTAAAGGTGCAACTAAAAACACTCTTGATGCAGCTTATAAGATGACTCAAGATTATTTAAAACTATCTGAAGAAGCAAATAAAAAAGCAGACCCAGCTGGTGAGGCTGCACGGAAACAATGGCTCGATGTACAAAAAGAAAAATATAATAATGCAATAAATATTGCTCAATTAACTGGAAATAAATTATCTGAAATAGAATTGACCGCCGAATCAAAAAGATTTGATTTAATGCAGAATGAGAAATTAGATTCTATTGAAAAAGCTTATGCAATTGTCGCAGTAGAAAAAAAGGCCGCTGATGATATATTTGACTATAAAGTACAAAAAGTTAATGAATATGGTACTATAGCCGCAAACGCAGCGAGTGGTTTATTATCTGCCTTATCATCATTATCTCAGGCACAGACACAAAGTGAAATTACAGAAATTGATGCAAGACAAGAAGCAGCACTTGAAGCCGCTGGTCTGGCTGAAGATACGGCAGTTGAAAAAGCACAGAAAGAATATGATCTTGCTTTAAAAAGTGCTGATCAAAATAAGATAGTTGAGACTAAGAAAGCACTTGATAGAGAGAAAATTTTAGCAAAGTTTGAAAAAGAGAGAAAAAAAGCTGAATATGAAGGGGCTCTGTCTGTTTGGGAATTAAACGTCGCAATGGCTTCTATTCAAGTTCCACTTGCGATATTAAATACTTTTGCATCAATGTCTAAGTTCGGTCCGATTATCGCTGGAATTGCAGCGGCTGCGGCCGGTGTAACATCAGGTATAATGCTTGCTTCGGTTGTTGAGGCCAAACCAAAGGCGCCGAAGTTTGAAAGTGGCGGTATAGTACCCGGTAATACTTTCAGTGGCGATAGAGTTTCTGTTTTAGCGAACTCCGGTGAAATGGTATTAACTCAAGACCAGCAGGCCAAACTTTTCGACATGGCAAATGGTCGGGCTACTGGAGCGACTGGGATTTTGTATAAGGTGTCTCCAATAAGTAAAGATATGTTTTTAAATGAATTATTTCAAGCCTCGCAGAATGGTGAATTATTTATATCACAACGGGCGGTAGTATGAAAATACTCTGGGACAATATAGTCAAGACAGCTACAATAACCCATTCGAGCGAAAATGCAAGTTATGATTGGGACACTGCTTTACTTGATCCACGTCTTTCAAGAGTTGGAAAATTTACTGGAAAGACGAGTGAATGGTTAAAGTTTGCTTTTACAAGTCCAAAGTCAGTTGATTATGTGGCTTTACTTGGACATAATATTTCTGCTGATGCTTTGATTACATTAAGTGGTAATAATACTGATTCATGGGGTTCGCCTTCCTTTACTCAATATATCTATCCTGATGGAATAACTTCAATTCCTGATTATGATGCAGTTGGGAATTTTAAGAACACAAAACGAGTTGATGGGAAAATATATCAAGATGTCACAGCAAGCAGATATGGATTTGCTCCTGCTGAATATTTTTTATATGGTGAAGGACATTATGGTGATTCTACATATTGGCCAGGGTCGATTTATGAAAGTATTTATCTTGATATGGAATCATATTCTGAAATTACATGGAACGCTATTGGAGATATAAATATACAGTTCAGAGATTCGGCTGATGGGTCAACTTGGACAGCGTGGTCATCTGCTATAAGTACCACAACATCAGACAGACGGTCAAAGGTTTACAGATATTTACAATATCGGTTAATTTTTGTATATCCGACATGGGAAGATACTACGAGTTATTTTGAGTTATTAAGTCCACTTCAGGAAGATAAAAATATTATAATTGACAACATAACGAGGGCAGCATATAAATACTGGTTAATTACAATTGCAGACCCTGTATCAAGTGAAACAGTGATAGAAATAGCAAATGTATTTTTGGGAACTGCTTTAACGATGCCCGGAATGGAAGTATCAAAGATTATCGCGAAGAAAACAAATTCTGAATACATAAAAAGCATTACAGGACAAATTTACGGAAATGAAAGCGTTAAATTAAAATATGCGGAAATCCCTTTTCGGAATGTTGAAAATGATGACAAGGCCGCAGTGCAAACATTTAATGACGAGTGTGATATTATAACACCATTTATATGTTTGATCTGGGAAAATGATCTTTTAATCGAGGAACCTATTTATTGTAATTTGGTTGAGCCAATAAATTTTTCAAAAGAAAATTCTTTGACGTGGTCGTTTAACATGAAAATTGAGGAATGTAAATAATGGCAGGAACAAAAATAAATAATTTTTCTACTGTTGACGTTAATCTTACGGCAATGATGACAACCGAAACAGCTTTATATAAAGGACTTTTTAAACTTTCATTAACTGATTTTGATACAGCCGTTAGACCTGAAATTGCCGCTGGTTCTGTGATTGATTTAAATGGATCGCTATATAAATTTGATACACAAACAGCAGCAACGGTCACACCGGCAGATGGCGTAGTTTACATGAAAGTAATACCATCAAGCTCTACGGCATCTGTAATATTTACAGTAACTGCTCCAACGTGGTCAGACTCGAAGCAGGGCTGGTATGAGTCTGGTACGTCGAATAGATATATAGCAAAAATGATAAAGTCAGGAACTGATTATAGTTGTAAAATACTTTATGATAAGATAGGGATTGGAAAGTTGAGGGAAACTGTTGTTTCTATTTTAGATGGAAATGATACTACTACTTTAATTCATACTTTAGATTTTACTTTTAATGTTGGGGCTGTTGTAATGCTTTTTTCTGAGACTGTTGGAGTTGGTACGATAACGGCATTTTCAATATCTGGTAATGATGTAATTGTTACAATGAATAGTTCATCAGGAAATTATTTATCAACAATAAAATATAATGTTGTTATTACAGCGGAAGAAATATGAATAGATTAGAGACTATAAGCGATTTTACAAACACTGGAATAGTTATGACTGAACATGGTGAATATACATATACATTAACATTTACTATAATACCAAAATCAATACAATCATTATTCATTAGTCCAAAGGGAGGCGGTGTCGTTATTAAAACAATAACTTTTTCTGGTTATACAATTTCAATAGTTTTATTTTCAAATAATGCTGCTACAAGAAATATTGGATTTATAGTCACGGCGGCTGGATAATGGCTGGAACAAAACAAACACCATATTGCAACGGAGAAGCCACTTTAACAAGTTTTATAAATTATATGAATTTAGGAATGAGGGGATATTATAGATTGGCGGTATCTGTTGATTATCTTGGAGATTTTCTTTATGTAACGATTTATACAGGGGCAATTTTAGAAATAGACGGGGATTTGTTTTCTTTTTCTTCTGAAGAAAGTAATTTTGATGAAGCTGATGAATATACAGATGGAACATATTATTTTTATGTTGATACTGATGGATTAGTTCATGGGACGGATTCTGCGCCAACGTGGTCAGACTCTAAACAAGGTTGGTATGATGGGACAAATAGATATATAACTGAAGTTCATGTAGCATCTTCAGCCCTTATTAAGGGATATGCAATGGATTCTATATATTATAATAAGGCAATATGATAAGCTTAGTTGAAATAGATTATCCGGTTCTTGTTACTCACCTGTTTTCATGGCTACCCGGGATATGGATATATAATCTATCCCCCGGAGTTAATACCATTACCGGATCGGACGGGCTTGTCGGTTACTGGGAAGGGCAGAATGAGGAATTTTACACAAATATAAAATCATTAACCGTTGGGATGAGTTCTTATGAGAAAACTTTGTC
>JAQVYH010000028.1 GCA_029004515.1 Eubacteriales bacterium
AAAGATTACAACTAAAAACAAAACTGACTCCGTTAGAAAAACGAAATCAGTTTGTCGCTTAAAATTTAATTTTTGCCTACCATGAGGTCTGTTTTTGTACTGTCCGCACAAACTGGTGCAGTTCAATTTAGTTCTCGGTCTTTTCTTGTTTTTGTGGGTGATATTTTGACTGCCTTTTGACTGCCTCAAAAAGTATTTTGTTCCATTTTATTCCCAGTAGCTTGATATCTCTTTGCTGTTAGTGTCTGAAAAACAAACTATGCAAATGTTTCCTCGAGTATATGTTGAACTTTAACAGTTTCCTGTCTGTTACTCAAATCGGGTTCTATATCCGCATCTTTTACAAAGTTTCTCGACTGCCTCTTTTCGTGTAAAACCATCGATAATATTTTTCGCTCTTTCGGTTTCAATAATTTCAGAAAAACTGGTTTCGTTAATATTACCAAGGTTTATTACTCCATCGTTATCAAGACAGCAGGGGACAACAGTTCCGTCAACCAATATGGCTGCCTGATTACGAAGTCCATAACAAAAGCAACTTCCGCTATCTTCTATTTCATTCATATCTGGCCACTTAAATTGATGAGCTTGATTTAAATAGATCCTGTCATCGATCTTAATCCCTCTGTCAGATATGACTACTTCCTTTATTTTGTAAGGTAAACTAAATTCTTTTTCTATAGATTCAAGCAACTCGTTGTTCTTTCTGTCATTCGCAATTTCATTCTCTTTTAAATTCCAGAGTCGCAAGGATAAAAACATCCGTGTTTTTTCTTTAGCTTCTTTGACAAATAACAGAATATTACTAATATACTCATCTCTATTTTGCAGCCCAGTATTTCCATCAAAGCTATGTAGAGAGAAGTTAATTTGACGCAAAGCAGGCCTATTTAAAAGCATGTCTTTCACCTTATTAATCAATGTACCATTTGTGGTAATATTAACCTTAAAGCCTTTTTCACAACTTATAACCAAAAGTTCGTCAAGCTTAGGGTGTAGGAAAGGTTCTCCTTTTACATGCAAATATATATAATCTGTATGTGGTTTAATTTGGTCGAGTATTCCGCTAAAGGTATTAGTATCCATAAAGATAGGTTTTCATTTAGTGGGTGGGCAAAAATCGCATTTTAGATTACATATATTCGTTATTTCAATATATACTTTTTTAAACTTTTTAACCATTTTTCTCCATTCCAAATATTGTTTTATTGGCTCGGTATTTTAATATTTTCACTTATAATAGTTTTGTGGTATACTATTTTAAATATAGTATACCACATCACAATCTGTTTTTCAACACGGTTATCTACTACAATAGCAAAAGTTCGCTATTCGGACAGCTGACATACCGCGTCGTTCTCCATAATAATTATGTGTAGCTGTGATTTGTCTATTTTCCATATAACTAAGAACACACTTGCTCCCTCTTATCTCGTCTTAAATTGAAAAAAGAGCCTAGAATGTCTGCGCAATAAATAGCGAGACAACCTAGGCTCCTCGTTCGTTAGATGCTACTTCGATAATTGCACGATGTTTATGCCTGCGCAGCTTCTTGCTCTATAGCATTTCTTGCAACGGCGTTTTTATCTCTTATCCGCAGAACGATTTCTTCTTTATCGACCTGCAGTTCAATCTTTTCAGACGCAAGTTCAGGAATGTCACCAACAGTTATAATACTACCTATTCCCATTCCATTAACATCAATTGTGATTGTGTCTATCATATCTTCCGGTAAAGCAGCATAAGGAATTTCTAACAACATTACTTCTAATGATTCTGTAATTACTTCAGTATTTTTTAGAACAATATGGATTACACTATTGACCTTTTTGTCTGCCTTAAGTGCTTGGAAACTAATATCAAGGATTTCGTTACTTAATGTGTTAATCATTTTTTCTTTAAGTTGCACCGGAATAAGCTGTCCGTCAAGCTCGAGGTTTAACTTACTACCTTCTCGTTTTCTACGAAGCAACTTAAAGGCAACTCCCTCTTCCATTTGGATGGAAATGGCATCTGGCAGAGGTCCTCCAAAAATACTTCCCGGAATCATACCGGAACGCCTTAACTGCTTTGCTTTGATTGAGAAATCTCTCTTTTCTACATTAATAGCATTCATTCTTTGTTCCTCCTGTTATGTTTTTTTATTTTTATAAACCTATACTATATAAGTATAAGCATATTGCCCATTTAAATACAAAAAAAGAAGGGTTTTCATACAACACCACACGGTGCAATACCAAAAGCCCTTCTTAAAAGACGGTTCTTTTTATTAAGTTTAAATAGAGTATAACACATATCTAACTATTTTGCAAGTTCTATTGTAGATATTATGTATACCTACGCAATACTTGTAAAAAGGTACAATTACCCTATTTGTTGCTTCCAAGTCTCATTTTAAAATCATCATATCCAAAATTGCTTATCTTAGAAACGCTGTCGTTAATATCCATTTTGTAAATGTCAGGCAACGGCATACCGTTAAAGGTGTTATTTTTACACATAGTATAAATAGCCATATCTCCAAATATCAACAAATCTCCAATTTCCAGTCGGTTGTTAAAACTGTATTCGCCAATCAAATCACCCGAAAGGCAAGTAGGTCCACCTAAACGATAAGTGTATTTTCCGTTTTCGCTTGCATTTAAAAGTTGTGGGGTGTATGGCATTTCAATAACATCAGGCATATGGCAAGCGGCACTTGTATCTAAAATGGCAATTTTTGTATTGCCATTCTCAATAATATCAAGCACCTGACTTACTAGATAGCCTGCATTTAACGCTACAGCTTCACCCGGTTCAAGATATACGCAAAGCTCCCACTTTTCTTTGGCATAAGTGATTAAGCGTTCAAGCCTTAAATCATCATAATCATTTTTGGTAATATGATGTCCGCCTCCCATATTGAGCCATTTCATTTGAGGAAGAACATCTGAAAACTTCTCTTCTACGGCATTTAATGTAATTTCCAGCGCGTCGGAATTCTGTTCGCAAAGAGTGTGGAAATGAAGACCATCAAGTAAAGAAATGAGGTCGGGATTCATTTCCTTTTCCCATATCTTTCGTGTAACTCCGAGACGACTTCCCAATGCGCAAGGATCATATATTTCGTGTGATTCTTGCGTAGAACATTCGGGATTTATTCGAATCCCGATACTTTTTCCTTTTTCTTTCGCTTTCTTTCCAAAGGTTTTTAATTGATTAACAGAATTAAAAACGATATGGTCGGCATATTTTAAGATTTCATCAAATTCATCATCACGATATGCTGCACAAAAAACATGAACTTCACCATCAGGCATTTCTTCAGCCCCAAGTCTTGTTTCGTAAAGACCGCTCGCTTCTGTTCCTGATATATATTGCGATAAAAGCGGATAGAAATCATAATTGGAAAAAGCCTTTTGTGCAAGCAGAATTTTGCAATCTGTGTGCTTCATAATCGAGGAAAGTATTTTTGCATTTTTTAGAAGCATTTTCTCATCAATTACATAACAAGGAGTTTTAATCTTTGAAAACAATTCTGTCACGGATTTATCTATCAGCCCTTCAAAGGCGGGATGTGTACATATTTTTTCCATTAATCCACCAATACAGGAGAGCGATTTTCACTGCGAGGTAACCCATACTTATCGAGTGCATCAAGGAATGGATCCGGATCAAATTCCTCTACGTTGTAAACTCCTGCCTTGTCCCATTTTTTTGTAAGCAACATCAATGCTCCGCACATTGCAGGAACACCTGTTGTATAGCTTATTGCCTGACTTTCTACTTCTTTATAACATTCTTCGTGGTCGCACACGTTATAGATATAATACGATTTATCCTTACCGTCCTTTTTGCCTGTAAAAATACAACCTATATTTGTTTTGCCACGTGTACGGGGTCCGAGGCTTGCAGGGTCGGGAAGAAGCTCTTTCAAAAATTTAATAGGCACAATTTTGTTACCTTCAAAGTCAATTGGAGTTGTAGACAGCATACCTACATTTTCAAGACATTTCATATGCGTAATATAGCTTTGGCCGAAAGTCATAAAGAAACGAATACGCTTTACTTCAGGGATATTTAATGCTAAAGATTCAAGTTCTTCGTGGTGGAGAAGATACATATCCTTTTGCCCAACGCAATCAAAATCATATTCCCTTTTAATACTCATTGCAGGAACTTCAACCCATTTTTTGTTTTCGATATAGCTCCCAGGTGCAGACACTTCACGCAAGTTCACTTCAGGATTGAAATTTGTTGCAAAAGGATATCCATGGTCGCCGCCATTACAATCTAAAATATCAATAGTATCTATTGTGTCAAACTCGTGCTTCTTTGCATAAGCGCAATAAGCTTGCGTAACGCCCGGGTCGAAACCACAACCTAAAAGTGCTGTAAGTCCTGCTTCTTTGAACTTTTTGCGGTATGCCCACTGCCAACTGTAATCAAAGTATGCTGAAAATCCTTCTTCCTTGCATCTCTTTTCGTAAATTTCACGCCACGCAAAATCGTCTGTATCCTCAGGTTCATAGTTTGCAGTATCCATATAATTAACTCCGCAAGCAAGGCAAGCATCCATAATTGTAAGGTCCTGATAAGGGAGTACAATATTCATAACAAGGTCAGGCTTGTATGAATTAATAAGATTGATAAGTTCATCTACATTATCCGCATCTACCTCTGCCGTAGTTATTTTTGTTGCTGTTTTTCCCTTTAATGCTTCTGCCAACGCATCACATTTGGATTTTGTGCGGCTTGCAATACAAATCTCCGAAAAAACCTCGCTCACCTGGCAACATTTTCTTATAGCCACGTTTGCGACACCGCCACAACCTATTACTAAAACTCTGCTCATTTATAAAAACCTCCTTGATTACAATTTATTTGTATATAGCCAATAACATTTCTCTTAAAATTTTGCAAGCGATGACAGTTGACGCTCCGCTTGCGTCAAGCATGGGTGCAAGCTCATTTATATCAGCCCCTACAATATTTGCTTTTGAAACTGCAAGAATCGCATTTAATAAATCAATGAAGTTTACACCGCCTGCCTCAGGAGTTCCTGTTCCACAGAAAACGGACGGGTCAAGACAGTCCAAATCTACTGTGAAATATACGGGTGTATTTTCTTTTATAAGCTGTTCCATCAATTCATTAAGTCCCCTGAAATCAAATTTCTGCATATCTGTATGATTTTTTGCAAAATCAAATTCCGCTTTTTCTCCGCTTCTTATACAAAATTGATGTATTTTACCATCACCCAGTATATCATGGCAACGCCTCATAACACATGCATGGCTCAGCTTTACTCCCAGGTAATCATCACGCAAATCAGCGTGAGCATCAAAATGAATAATGTGCATATTTGGATACTTTTCAAAAGTGGCTTTTACAGCCCCTAGTGTAACTAAATGTTCTCCGCCGATTAGAAATGGCATTTTACCGTCATCAAGTATATGTTTGACATTTTTTTCGATGTCAAGCAACGCTAATTCACAAGAGCCAAAGCAAAGCGCTAAATCGCCTGAATCAAAAACATTTATTTCGGTTAAATCTTTATCTTGATAAGGACTATATGTTTCAATACCAAAACTTTTGTGCCTAATAGCTGATGAGCCAAATCTTGCACCGGGTCTGAAGCTTGTTGTGGAATCAAAAGGTGCACCAAACAGAACTATTTTGGCGTCTTGATAGGTGCTGTCACAGCCAATAAAAGTTTCAATGTTTTGTTTCATTTTTCAACCTCCTCCAACATTTTTTCAAGATATGCCGGCAAATAGAAAGAACCAACATGAAGTTTCGTCGTGTAATACCGTGTGCTTAAATTAAATTTTTTCCATCTTTCCTCATCAAAATCATCAATAGGATGATATTTCTTACTTGCAAATCCAAACAGCCAATATCCAGCAGCGTAGGTTGGAATATGCGCCTGATACACACGACTTATGGGAAATGTATTTACAATTCTTTGATGACTTCTTTGCATTGCTTCTGCATCGTGCTTGTAAAACGGACTGCCTTGCTGATTAACCATAATTCCGTCCTCGCGAAGTGCGTTGTAACAAATTCCATAAAATTCTCTCGTAAAATATCCTTCTGAAGGGCCAAAGGGGTCGTTGGAATCAACGATAATCAAATCATATTCGTCCTTGCAACGCCTTATAAAACGAAGTGCATTATCAAAATAGATGTTAACTCTGCTATCATCAAGTCTGCAAGCGTTCTCTGGAAGATATGTGCGGCATGCTTCAATTACCTGTCCGTCCATTTCCACAAGGTCTATGCGTTTTACAGTATCATATCTTGTAAGCTCTTTTACAACTCCACCGTCACCTGCTCCGATGACCAAAATTTCCTGCACATTTTTATGAACCGACATTGGTATATGTGTAATCATTTCATCATATATAAACTCATCCCGTTCAGTAAGCATTACATTCCCGTCAAGTGCAAGAACACGTCCAAATTCAGGTGTATCAAAAATGTCGATTTGCTGATATTTGCTTTTGCTTGAATATAAATGCCGATTAACACGCAAACTGTGTTTTACATCAGGCGTATGACATTCACTGAACCATAACTCCATTATTGGTAATCTCCTTACATCAAAATATTTATGTGCTCAATTTTAGAATCTTCAGGGCCTGTCATAGAGCATCCTTTTGCCTTTGCATATTCTATATAATCAAGAATTTCTTTTGTTATTTTCTCACCGGGTGCAAGAATAGGAATACCCGGTGGATAACACATCACAAACTCACTACAAACATAACCAGCACTTTCATACAACGGAACGCTTTTCTTATTCGCATAAAACGCTTCCTGCGGACTGCAAACCACTTCGGGATCAATATATTCCTGACTTAAAAGCCCATCGGAATCCTTTGAATATCTTCTTTTTATTTCCGCAAGGGCACTAACAAGTCTTTCTAACTCCTGTATTCGGTCACCGATGGACAAGTATGCTAATATATTTCCAATATCTCCAAATTCGATTTGAATATCATATTCATCTCTTAAAATATCGTAAACCTCAATACCTGCAAGACCTATATCTCTTGTGTGAATACTTAGCTTTGTAGGATCAAAATCAAATACAGAATCACCGTTTATAAGCTCCTTACCGTAAGCATAATACCCGCCTATAGCATTTATCTCTTCCCTTGCATATTCAGCCATTTCGCTGACCTTTCGGAAAACACTTTTACCTCGCGTAGCGAGATTTCTTCGGCTTATATCAAGACTTGACATTAAAAGATAACTGCCAGAAGTAGTTTGAGTAAGGTTTATAATTTGTCGAACGTGTCCTGCATTTACATTTTCTCCAATTAACAGTAAGCTTGATTGTGTGAGACTTCCACCACTTTTATGCATTGATACTGCCGCCATATCTGCACCTACCGCCATGGCTGATACGGGCATATTATCACAAAAATAAAAATGTGTTCCGTGGGCTTCATCAGCAAGGCATAGCATACCTGCCTCATGAGCCATTTCTACAATAGAGCGAAGGTCGCTGCAAATTCCGTAATACGTTGGGTTGTTAACTAGTACAGCAACCGCATCAGGATTACTTTCAATGGCTTTTTTTACTTGCTCACGGCTCATGCCAAGTGAAATACCCAAGCGTCTGTCAACCTCAGGATTTACATATACAGGAACTGCACCGCAAAGCACCAATGAATTTATAACACTTCTATGCACATTACGAGGAAGTATGATTTTATCTCCTCGCTTGCAGCACGATAAAACCATGCTTTGCACAGAGCTTGTTGTACCGCCTACCATCAAAAATGCGTAAGCCGCACCAAATGCATCAGCGGCAAGTTCTTCTGCTTCACTTATTACAGAAACCGGATGGCAAAGGTTATCAAGAGGCTTCATGCTGTTCACATCTACGCCAACACATCTCTCTCCAAGAAAAGCAGTAAGCTCAGGGTTTCCTTTCCCGTGTTTGTGTCCGGGAACATCAAAAGGTACAACTCTCATTTCACGAAATTTTTCCAAGGCTTCGTAAATCGGAGCTTTGGACTGATCTAAAAAGTTTTTTTCCATATCACACCTCAAAAATAAAAACGCAAGTTGTGTAATTACACAACTTGCGTTAAATAACAAAAATATTATTCTAAACTTTTTGATCAGCAATAAAAGAGTATATAATATTATAATACTCGTTTTATGTTTGCTTAATAAAAAGACAAAAAAATAATATTCGTCGCACAGAGTCTATATAGCAATAATACTTTTACTACTCTTATTGACCATTTCACAAGTTTGCGCAAAGCACACAATTCGGTTATAAAGTAACCAACTTATAAAACTGAGCTTTTAACTCAATCAATAAGGCGGCAAGCCACCAATCGGCAGTGGACCCGGCTGTCCGTATGCCCTCAACTCCAATGTTGGAGTGGTCCTGTAAAAACTGCTTAAGACTCAGATAACTTGAATATCATCTGTCTTGATTTTTTACAAAAAAACAATGTCTATCTTACATTACTTTTGCGAGTATAACATTAAATTATTCATTTGTCAAGACTTTTTTAAGTGCAGAATACATTTCATTATATGGAAACTCTTTACAATGTCCACAATGCTCAAATCCTTATTCCTCGCAACAGTAATACTCCATATGAAGCGTGCAATTTGGTTATCCATTAGAAATCTTATAATCATTTTTATATATAAATATCGGTAGACCGATAAATCCACACCATTTCCAATGATATTCATTGTAATAATAACACAAAAATGGCAGCAATCAATGTTTCATGAAAGAGTGTTATAATAAGATAAGCTTTACTATTTTGGTTTGCAAATTGGCATAGTTGAAGAACCGGAAGTCTTATATAAAGCAAATACTGATTATGAAAAACAGGAGTAACAAAAGAACAAGCTATACAACTTATAGCCAATTACATCAATACAATGACGAAATAATTCCTACCAATCCTTTAGAAATTGTATATTCAAGACATTTATCATACCTGATACAGTAACATCACTTGGACTGTTTAATTATGAAATTGAATTGTCAATATATATAGAAGCCTTGCCTCTCCAAAAGGAGATCAAGGCTTCTATATATATTATTTTGTCCATTGCTTTCTATATACATTAGGTGTTACATCTTCTCTGCTAGTAAACAACTTAATAAAATGACTAGAACTATAACATCCGACTTCTGTAGCAATCTTTTCTATGCTTTTATCCGAATAACGAAGAAGTGATTTTGCCTTATTGATACGGGTTGTTATTAAGTAGTCATGAATTGTCTGGCCGGAGCAACGCTTAAATTCTCTTGCTAAATGAAATTTACTGATAGAATAAATTTCAGCAAGTAAATCAAGTGTGATTTTCTCGTCATAAAATCGTTCTATATGATTAAAGACATAATGTATATAGGGGGGGAATTCCACATTGAGATCTGACTCATTCCCGTTTAACATACACAGATGAGTTAGAATCCTTGTAATGTGAAGCGAAGTAATTGGTTCAGCATATTTATTGTTTTTACTATTCAAAAATACAATTTGCCAAAAAAGTGATTTTACTGATTTATGGTCTTGCACTTTAAAAACCGGAGATTTATTATTAGTTAAAATATCATAGTATCCTCGCGCTTGTCTGCCATTAAAATAAAAGTAGTGTACATACCATCTTTTATTATCAGCCGCACTGTATTCATAATGCTTTTTGCAGTCAATAAAAAACAAATCCCCATGACATAAATGATATTCATTATTATCGTATATGAGTTTTCCATCTCCTGAAACGACATAAAGCATTAAAAAAGAATCTAAACTATCCAATGCAATGTTGTAGGATGAGTCTGCTTCGAAATAACCAGCTTCCTGTGCATACAGAAAGGCTTTCCTTGAACTTTTGTTTGTAGAAATAATCAGATGAATGTCGTTGCTGATTTCTTTCTGATTATTATTTATCTTGTCTGACATTATTATCAGCTCCCAGTGATAAATTCATTAATTCTAGTATAGTAATTTGCTTTGCAATTGTCAACACGATAAACGCAATTAAATAGTAACAATAGCAAGAATATACAATTTGCTACTATATTATATCTTGATAAAAACATGTGATGGTTTAAACTGAATTTGGTGGTAAATATATTAATTTACAAAATACTAAAAAGAGGTGTTAAAATGAAAAGAATATCTATAATTTTTTTAGCGGTAATACTTGTTGTTACAACACTACCGATTTTTTCGGTAAGTGCAGATGCTGTGCCTGTATTGGTTGCCGCAGATGAGAGTTGGAACAATGCCACCTATAATCCCACTACTAATGAATTACGAAATATAGATGGTGGATATTCATTTATAATGACAACTAGCGGTCTGAACGCAACTTTAGGCGTTTTTGACACGATCAACGGCATAACAGTTTCCAGAGTTGTGCTTCCTTACCAGATAACATATAACGAAGTTACATATGAAGTAACTGCACAGGAACAATACCTACTGGCACCGTCGAGTACTCATATCAATACCACCGTGACTGATTTGATTCTTTCAGAGGGTATTGCAACGGTTAGTACACAGGCGTTCCGTCAACTTGGTTCAGGCAGTGTGCTGAAAAATGTCCATCTGCCTTCCACAATGAAAACCATCAGTGCCAATGCATTTGCTGGTTGCTCAAAGCTTACCGATATCAACATTCCTGAGGGTGTGACAACAATCGGGAATCAGGCTTTTGATGGTTGCTCATCGTTAGTGTCCATTACACTCCCAAGCACGCTTACAACTATTGGTAACGCTGTATTTAAATTTAATACAAGTCTTAAAAATATTGTATATACTGCAAAATCTCTCCCATCAGAGATTTTCAGAGGCTGCACCTCACTGACATCCTTCATTATTTCGGACTACGTGACAGGTGCCCTCGGCCCATCTGCTTTCAATAATACACGTCTGACCGAACTTGTGCTTCCTGCTGGTATTACATCAATAGGTAAACAGTCAATAAGCTCAATTTCAACGCTGACCAGTGTTACATGCAAAGGTAACATAACAAGTATTGCAGCGCAGGCTTTTGAGCAGGATAAGGCGCTAAAATCATTAACTTTTGAAGGCACTGTGGCACCGACAATTGCCAACATCAATGCATTTACTAATGTGACCGGCTTAACAGTATTTTACCATGCCACCGGAACAGGCTATGATAATAGCACTTGGCGTGCAATGTTTCCTGTGGACACGGTATTTCAAATGAAATCAAGCGTACCAGTTGCATCGGGTTTAACAATTACGGGTAAAAATCTTGTAGGCAGCACACTTCAAGGATCATATAATACTTATTTTGATCCCATGGGCAATCCAGAGAGCGGTTCTACCGCTACATGGAGCCGCGCAGATGATAAAGCCTTTACAACAAATGTACAGGATATCATAACTGTGCCTATTTCTCAAGGTGCTGTATCCAACTACACATTGACACAAGCTGACAATGGTAAATACATTAAATTTTCTGTTATTCCAAGGAGTGCAGCTCAGGAATCCAATGAGGGCGAAGAGGTTTCAGAAACTCTAAACGATCAGATTCGCATGCCACAGACACTTCCAATTGTGACACTTACGTCACCATATCCTAATTATAGAGTTCACGAGCAAACAGATATAGCACTTTCTGCAGTTGCTGTCTGCGACAACACAACAATTACAAGAATAGAGTATTATGCTAACGATGCGTTGATTGCACAGTCATCATCATATCCTTATAACGCAGTTTGGAGCGATACAGAACCTGGTGACTATACAATATATGCAAGGGCATACAATGCATTAGGCGAATACGGAGACTGCGCAACTGTTTCAATTAAGGTGTATTCCATATCCGAGTCGCTTGATCCGGTTTGGGCAAAGAAATGGAGCTATGACTTCAACCAGTTCACATCAACAGACATATACACATCATCTCTTACACTTCCTGGGACAAAACCGCCTACAATAAATTTTCAAACAGGTGGTACAGTGCAAAGCGCTCACGGAATATTTGAAAAGGACACAAATGATTATCAATTACAGATTAATTCGATAACAGGCGGTACAGAAACTCCACAACTATATTATCCACTGAGTGATCTGGACTCACCTATTAAGAATGCTGTAGCAGAAGCAGAGATTGCGTTTACAACAAACAATGAGACGCACTATCCATTAAAATACAGAACGCCTCGTACTGCATACAATACTTTTATTTTCAGCAATACTGGCAAAATTGGCTACCACACCACTCCAAGTCAGTGGACGGCCTTCAAGGATGACAACGGTAATGACCTTACATATTCAGCAAATGAATGGTACCGTCTTGCTGTAAAACTGGATTTTGAAAATTGTACAATTTCATATTATATTGACGGGGTCAACATACTTACTATGACGCCTCCAGACCCAGATTACTTTACCAGTGTCACACAATGGGGATTTACAGGTAACCATGGGAGCGGTACGCAGTTCGGTGTCACATATCTTGATAATCTTATCTTAAGTCAGGAGCAGCCCTCATACGTCACTTCAGTTCTATCTGCACCGGTTGGTGGTAGCTATCAGTTGTCAGGCTCGGCTGTGCAGTTTACAGGGTATGCAAAGGATGCAAGGGGCAAGGCGATACACAATGTGGAGTTGTATGCCAACGGTGTCATCATTGCCGATAAAACGGGCAGCAGTTACAGCTTTACAAAAACCGACCTGGCGCCCGGTCACTATGATATTTATGCAAAGGCAATAAGCGAAGATGGAATGGTGGGATATTCCGAAGTGAACAGTATTAATGTTTCGGGCGTAAGTTTTCCGAAGATGATTGCTGATAATATGTTGATACAGAGAAACAAGGAAATATCTCTTTCAGGTACGGGTGTGAACGGCATTACCGTTACAGCAGAGCTGAATGGAGCAACAGCATCGGCAACTGTAAGCGGTGGAAAATGGAAAATTATTCTCCCACCACAACCTACTACAAAAAGCACCATTCTAAAATTTACTACCAGTGAGGGTGTTGAGATTCCCTTTAATAATGTTGCAATCGGTGAACTAATTCTATGCTCAGGTCAATCAAATATGGGATATACCTTGGATAAGTTTAGCAATTTAAAAGGCGAGGCTGACCAGAATTATCCTGATATCAGACTTTATAATTCAGGTTGGTCAACGGCAACACCCGTTGGAGAACTGGCATTTTCTGCGGTAGGTTTCCTGACTGGCAAGGGCTATTATCTCTCACAGAACGGAAATGTACCAGTCGGACTCATTTTCGCTGCTGTGGGAGGAACAGGAATTACATCTTGGTCACCTCCTGCAAGCTATGATTATGATCCTGACTTGAAACCACTTAAGAATGGTTCTGATTACAATTCGCAAATTGCCCCATGGACGGGTTTTACAATTGGAACAGTGCTTTGGTATCAAGGTGAGGCAAATACACAGTTAAGCACACAATATGAAAAACTGTTAACAGCTTATATTGACGGGTACAGGGAGGCATGGAATGATAGTTCTATCAATTTCATCATAGTACAGTTACCTGCTTATGATTACGCCAAGAGTTTTGGTGGTGTTCGTTCCGCTATTGGTGTCCGTGAAGGCCAGTTTAACGTATCGCAACGACTTGATCGTGTCGCAACTGTTATAACCATTGACACCGGTGATGCTAACAATATTCATCCTGCAGATAAAATGCCTATAGCTGACAGGTGCGTTCTTGCACTTCAACATTTTACGGATCCTCAGAACACTGATATTATATGGAAAAGTCCGTCCTATAGCAACTATGAACAGCAAGGCAGTACAATGACCATCTACTTTAAAGATGTTGCGGGTGGCTTAGAAACAACAGACGGATTGGCACCAAGAGGTTTCAGAATTGCAGGTGACAACGGGATATTTGTGGGTACAAGTGCCACTTTAATCGGCAATACAATTGTTATTGATACCTCATCAGTTGTCGGCACACCAAAGGTGCGTTATGCATGGCAGGATGTTCCTGCACAAACGGGAAATGATTCAGGAGTAAACCTTGTAAGCAGTACCGGCTTGCCAATGGCACCATTTAGAACAGATAATGATATTTTTCAGTTTAAAACAAAGAATGCAGATGGAACATATTCTAATCCGGTTTATTTTGCACCTACAGTTAGATCAATCTCGGCAGGTATCGTCATCAGTGGCGTAGCTCGCATTACAGTTAGTGCCAGAGATTATGATGAAAGTATTCAAAAGGTAGAGATATATGCTGATTCACAATTACTTGGAGAGGCAACATTGGTACAAGGCACTGCAAATTACATTTATGATTGGGTTAATCCAACTGTTGGTATGCATACATTATCGGCAATTGCAACAGATACACATGGTGTTACTTCAACTAAAAGTGATATTACAGTTGGCACAACAACTGTTTCTCCTAAGCCCTATACGGTGAATATTGCCGCAGAGACTGCACAATTCAGCATACTGCCATTTGAGAATTTATCCGGACAGGAGATAGATACATTTGAAGGGCAGGACGGTGTTAAAGCAAAGGCAGTGCTACCTGAAAACGCAGTATTTATAATAGCAGCATATAATGATAAAATTCTATTAAATACTAAAATTGCAGATGGTAATTTTGAAGTATTCACTTCCGATGAATTGACAAACGCAACAGAGATAAAGGCGTTCCTGTTAAATGATGCAAATCTGATTAAGCCCTTAACAGAATCTACTAAGATTTATAAAACACGATAGTGTACATTTATTATTAATAAGCAAAGCCATAGTATAATAGGAGTTCCTATATAATATGTTAATTAACAGCCCTAATCCAATTTGGAAAAGGGCTTGTTTTTTTGTCTCATAACAGAGCGTTAATTCTCTGTAGAGTATTGATGATTCACTTTGCCTTACAACTCAAAGGAGATTCAGTGTATATATAGTTATAAGTCATATGAATAAATTGCACTATAAATAATTGTGCATATTAGTTTTGGGGAAGGGCGATTTGCCCTTGCGTGAATAAATTCAATTTATTTTAATTACAAAAAAGAACAACAGTTCTGGCAACTATTGTTCTTTTTTATAGCACACTTAATTATATTTTATACTAAGGGTGAATTTTTTATTTCAAAGCATCTTTCATAGTTTTTACATACTCGCCTATATACTTTGGTGCGTCTTTACCGTATTTTTCGAGTAGTTTGATAATAGCTGATCCAACTATTGCACCATCGGAAATATCTGCCATTTCTTTTGCTTGCCCTGGTGTAGAAATACCAAAACCGATAGCACATGGAATATCAGTACTGTGTCGCACTACATTGACAATCGAGGAGAGGTCTGTCTTTATCTCGCTTCTCATGCCGGTCACACCAAGGCTGGAAACAATATATAGAAACCCCTCCGCCTCCTTTGCAATCATAGCAATGCGTTTCTCCGATGTGGGTGCGATGAGAGATATAAGATCAACACCATATTTTTGGCAGATTGGCAGAAACTCTTCTTTTTCCTCAAACGGTAGGTCAGGCAGGATTAACCCGTCAATCTCAATATCCTTACAGGTTGAAATAAAGCATTCTGCACCGTAGGCGAAAATCACATTAGAGTAAGTCATAAACACCATTGGTACCTTTACATCACGGCGAAGTTCCTTTACAAATGCGAAGATCTTATCGGTCGTGACTCCGCCCTTTAGCGCGCGAAGGTTTGCACCTTGAATTATAGGACCCTCGGCGGTTGGATCAGAAAATGGGATCCCCAGTTCGATAAGGTCGGCTCCGTTTTCTACAGCTTCACGGATAGCTGCTGCGGTGGTTTCAAGATCAGGGTCTCCGCATGTGATAAAGGCGATAAACGCCTTCCCCTTTTCAAATGCTCTTCTGATGTTACTCATGAATATTCTCCCCTCTATATCGAGCAATTGCTGCACAGTCTTTATCTCCTCTACCAGAAATGGTAATGACGATAATCTGGTCTATACTCATTGTAGGGACCAATTTCATTGCGTGTGCGACCGCATGAGCCGATTCAATGGCAGGTATGATACCCTCGGTCTTTGCCAAAAACTCAAAAGCGCATACTGCTTCATCGTCGGTCACAGGAACATATTCAGCTCTGCCAATATCATGTAGATGAGCGTGTTCGGGGCCGACACCGGGATAATCAAGACCTGCGGAAATAGAATAAACGGGGGCTATTTGACCGTATTCATCCTGACAGAAATAGGACTTCATCCCGTGGAAGATCCCAACTCTGCCGGTGTTTACAGTAGCAGCTGTCTCAAAGCTGTCAATGCCTCTACCTGCCGCTTCACAACCAATTAGGCGAACACCTGTGTCTTCGATAAAATGATAGAAGCTCCCAATTGCATTAGATCCACCACCCACACAGGCAATAACTGCATCAGGTAGTCTGCCTTCCTTTTGCATAATTTGTTCCTTAATTTCTTTTGAGATAACAGATTGGAAATCACGGACGATAGTCGGGAACGGATGTGGGCCCATAACTGAACCAAGGCAATAGTGTGTGTCATTAATTCTGGTCGTCCATTCGCGCATTGCTTCTGATACAGCGTCTTTGAGAGTTGCTGTTCCAGTCTTTACAGGAATAACCTCTGCACCGAGCAGACGCATACGAAATACATTTAGAGCCTGACGTATGGTATCTTCTTCACCCATAAACACTACACATTCCATGCCCATAAGGGCAGCCGCAGTTGCCGTAGCAACACCATGTTGACCCGCTCCGGTTTCAGCAATTAGGCGGGTTTTACCCATCTTCTTTGCAAGCAACGCTTGACCGAGTACGTTGTTAATCTTATGCGCTCCAGTATGATTCAGATCCTCACGCTTAAGATAAACTTTTGCACCGCCTAGGAATTGCGTCATTTTTTCAGCAAAATACAGCCTTGACGGTCTGCCTGCGTATTCATTAAAAAGTTCAGCGAGTTGTCTGTTAAAATCAGGATCATTTTTATAGTAATTATACGCTTCTTCCAGTTCTAAAACCGCATTCATAAGCGTTTCGGGGATATACTGCCCACCGTGAATGCCAAAGCGTCCGTTTGAATTTTTCATATTAAACCTTCCTTTTTAACGGCAGCAACAAATTCCGCCATTTTACATTTATCTTTGAGTCCGTTTGTTTCAATTCCTGAGCTGACATCGACCGCAAAAGGATGAAGTATTGTTACCGCATCCTCCACATTATCGGCTGAAATCCCTCCAGCGAGAAAATACGCTCTCTTAATATTCTGTACCAGCTTCCAATCAAATACTGCTCCAGAACCCGCACCGGAATCCAGCAGTATATAGTCGGCGGTACTCTTCTCTGCATCCGCTATATCGTGTGCCGTTTCTATGCGAAAGGCTTTTATGATCGGCTTATCGCTAAGCCTTCGTAACTGCTCAAAGTATTTTTCGTCCTCAATACCGTGAAGCTGGGCAATATCAATAGTGCCAACGTTCAAGAGTTCAGCAACCGTTTCGACGGCTTCATCAACAAATACGCCAACAGCTGTGATTTGGGGATTAAGTGCCTGCTTCAGAATTTTTGCCTCTTCAGGATCAACATACCTACTACTCCTTCGGGCAAACACAAATCCAATATACTCAGGTTTCAATTCATTTGCTGCTTTTATATCGCAAAGGCGGGAAAGTCCACAAAGTTTTATCTTTGTCATAACACACCTCGCAATTCATCGAGCTTGGCTTTTTTGTCTGTTGCTCTCATCAGTATTTCACCGATTAGTACTGCATCCACATCAATCTCACGAAGCTTTGCTACATCATCGGCACTACATAAACCGCTTTCGGAAACGAACAGAATATCACGAGGTATCATTTCCCGAAGTCTGCGACTGTTATCTGTATCCACAGAAAAGTCTTTAAGGTTTCGGTTGTTGACACCGATAATACGCGCGCCGGCGTTCAGTGCCATTTGCACTTCGCCCTCATCATGTGCCTCTACCAAAGCGGATAGTCCAAGTTCGTCGCAAACGCTTATATATTCTTTGATTTTTTCTTCGCTCAGGATAGAGCAGATAAGCAATACTGCAGATGCACCAAGCACCCTTGCCTCGTATATCATATATTCATCCACTACAAAGTCCTTTCGCAGACACGGAACGGAAACAGTGTTTGCTATTTCTTTGAGATATTCGTTATCGCCCAAAAACCATTTTGGCTCGGTCAACACGGAGATACAATCGGCACCTGCCGCCTCATATTCTTTTGCAATCTGCACATATGGAAAATCGGGGGCTATCAATCCCTTTGAAGGAGATGCCTTTTTACACTCACAGATAAATGAAATACGCGGCTTTTTTAGTTCGTTCTCAAAAGCGAAGATGCCTTTGGGCAGCAGCATGGCTTGGCGTTTGATTTCTTCAAGCGATATTATCTTTTTCGCCTGCTCTGTGCGCTCACGAGCGTAATCGGCAATTTGGTCAAGAATAGTCATGCCTCCACCTCTGGACTGTTGCTGACTTCGATGAACTTTTGAAGAGTTTCAAGTGCTTTGCCACTATCAATGATTTCTGCGGCGAGCTCGATACCTTCTTTAATGCTGTCAGCACTACCGCCAATATAGAGCGCCGCGCCAGCGTTCATCAATACCGCATTTCTCTTATGACCCTTTTCACCATTTAAGATTGCAAGAGTGATTTTTGCATTTTCTTCGGAAGTGCCTCCCCTCAAATCATCCCTAGTACAGCGTTCAAATCCAAAGTCTTCCGGCATAATATTAGATGATTTAAACCAACCGTCACGAATTTCACAGATAGTTGTAGGTGCGCTCATAGATATTTCATCCAGCTTATCATGACCGTAAACGACCATTCCTCGTTTGATGCCAAGGCTAATTAACACCTGTGCCAACGGTTCCACAAGATAATTATCATACACACCGAGAAGCTGCATTGACGGCATACCAGGGTTGGTAAGCGGTCCGAGAATATTGAATACGGTTCTAAACCCAAGCTCTTTTCGGATAGGACCCACATACTTCATTGATGTATGGTATTTCTGTGCGAAGAAAAAGCACATACCGACCTCATTCAAAAGCTCAATACATTTTGTGGGGCTTTGATTAATGTTTACACCTAGGGCTTCAAGACAATCGGCCGTTCCGCACAGGGATGATGCTGCTCTATTACCGTGCTTTGCAACTTTAATTCCGCCTGCTGCCACAACAAAGGCAGCTGTCGTGGAAATATTAAAGCTGTGCGCATTGTCACCACCGGTGCCAACAATATCAAAAACCTCCATACCAGTTTCAACTTTTGTTGCGTGCTCTCTCATGGCAACCGCACAACCAGCAATCTCATGCGTCGTCTCTGATCGGGCACTCTTTGTAGAAAGGGCTGCAAGAAAAGCGGCATTCTGTGTAGCTGTTGTTTGACCGCTCATAATTTCGTTCATAACGGTGTATGCCTCATCATAGGTGAGGTCTTCTTTATTTACAATTTTTACAATTGCTTCTTTGATCATAAATCACATCTCCTTTATAAAATTTCTAAGCATCTGCCTTCCACCCGGTGTCATAATGGATTCAGGATGGAACTGAACTCCATAGATGGGATACTCGATATGTTGTACTGCCATTACCTCCCCATCGGTAGTAAGAGCGGTTATTTTTAGTTCTTTGGGAATCGTGCTGGCATCCGCTGTAAGTGAGTGATAACGAGCTACAGGGGCAATTTCTGTGCATCCCTCGAATAGCTGACAAGCTGTGTCAAACTTCACATCCGATTGCTTTCCGTGCATCAGTTCTTTTGCATAGGTGATAGTCGCACCGAATGCAGCGCATATTGCTTGATGACCGAGACAAACGCCAAGAATGGGAATATCCTTGCCACATGACCGCACAACATCAATAATAACACCTGCATCTTGAGGTCTTCCAGGGCCGGGAGAAAGAATGATTCCTTTAGGATTTAGACCTCTAATTTCATGTACCGTCATCTCATCATTGCGGATAACCTTAATGTTGGGTTCGATCTCTCCGACGAGCTGATAAAGGTTATAGGAAAAACTATCGTAGTTATCAATAAGTAGGATCATAATTCAACCTCCTGTGCGAGTTCCAACGCTTTAAGAGAAGATTTCGCTTTGTTTAGGCATTCTTCATATTCTTTTTCTGGAACAGAATCTGCCACAATACCTGCTCCGCTTCTTACAAACACCTTGCCATTTTTCTTATAAGCAATACGGATTGCTATGCAGGTATCCATATTTCCAGTAAAATCGATATATCCAATCGCACCTCCGTAGATGCCACGCTTGTTGTTTTCGAGTTCTCCGATTAGCTGACAAGCACGAATCTTTGGTGCGCCTGAAAGTGTTCCTGCGGGTAGCACCGCCTCAATGGCGTCCAGTGCGTCTTTATTATCCGCTATCTCGCCCCGCACTGTCGAGCCTATATGCATGACGTGGGAGAATCGTTCAATGGTATGGATTTTTTCAACCTGTACTGTGCCGAATTTGCTGATCTTGCCAAGGTCATTACGCCCTAAATCCACCAGCATATTATGTTCGGCAAGTTCCTTTTCATCGGCAAGCAATTCTGCTTCTAATAATTTGTCTTCTTCATCAGTTATGCCTCTCGGTCTTGTTCCAGCGAGTGGGAAAGTATGTAGCACTCCGTTTTCCAGCTTAACCAAAGTTTCAGGGGAAGCACCCGCAACCTCTACATCCGTTCCTGAAAAATAAAACATATACGGTGATGGATTGATTGTACGAAGTACACGATAAGTGTTAAACAGACTACCTTCAAACGGAGCAGACAAACGGTTAGACAGCACAATCTGAAAAATATCACCCTCACGAATATAATGTTTTGCTTTCTCTACCATGTCGCAGAACCTTTGTTTATTAAACAGAGGCATAACCTCTCCGATAAGCTTTCCGGCAGGTTCGTTCTTCTTTTCGCCGTACCTAATTAAGTCTATCAATTGTTTCAGTTCACATACCGCATTATTATAATTCGTTTCGAGATCAACGAGTTTCATATTTACAATCAAAATGATTTTCTGGCGGATATTGTCAAAAGCAATCACTTTATCAAAAAGCATCAGATCGACATCCTTGAAATCTTCTGTGTCTTCTGCGTTGGTTCTTACACTTGGTTCACTATACCCGAGATAATCATATGAAAAGTACCCAACCAAGCCTCCGGCAAAAGGAGGCAGATAATCAAAACGTGGGCTTTTATATTCGGACAAAACCTTGCGTAAATAGTCCGATGGATTGCCTGTCGCAAATTTCTGCTTGACAGTATCCAGGACACTGATAATTGTTCCCTCACTGCATGTGATCTCCATTTTCGGATCAAATCCAAGGAAAGTATATCTCCCCCATGTCTCGTTTGCCTGCGCAGATTCCAGCATATAGCAATGCTTGGATACATTTTTCAGTATCTTCATTGTTTCGATCGGTGTTGTAAAGTCGGACAAAATCTCGCAGCTTACAGGAATTACATCATATTTTTTGGTGGCTGCAATTTTCTCCACTTCACTAAAAACAGGTAAGATTTTCATATTCGTTTCCCTCCAAATAAAATACTCCCTTGACTTTTCTGTCAAAGGAGTAAAAAACAAACAGCCCTTGACAGAAATACACATTCTGTCAAGGACGAATATAGTACCTTTATAAAAGTACGACACTATCCGCGTTGCCACCTTGATTCACGGAATAAACCGTGCACTTAGCAGGATACAAACATATCCCCGGCATATGACGTCTGCCCACACGTCGCAGAATACTTTGTGAAAATCACATTTGACTGCGCCCTCAGCGGTCCATTTGACAACTTGTTTCTTGCCTGATTCTCAGCATCGCAGGCTCTCTGTAAAGGCATCATTGCCGTTATCTCCGCTTCAACGGTTTATTATATTAAAATTAGCCAAATTATATCACGCATTTTTTATTGTGTCAATACCTAAATGTAAATTTTATTAATTTGCATTTTCTTTTAAGATGTTTCAATGTATAGCGAACTACACGTGAAACCGTTTAACAATCTCCTGCCAAAGATTTTTCCCTTCAAATACAATTTGTGAAACGCAAGTAACTACACTGACGGCCATACAAAATAGCGAAGGTAAAACCGCTGATATCAATCCTGTAAAATAAAACACTATGGGGACTATGCAAAATAATAAATCTACTATCAAATATACCCCATAATCCTCTGTTGGAATATTTTTCAACTTAGCAATTATGGCAATCGACAATACAGCGACTGTACAAGCAATAGGAATAAAAAAGTTCAATGACCAGCCTGTCCAGCCGATGAAAAAATCAAGAGCTATAAATAACAGAGAAAACGCTAATACCTGAAAAGTAATTGTTTTTAAAAGGTTACCTCTTCTTTTAAGAACAATAATTACACTAAGCCAAAAACAGAGAATACCGAACACTGTAAACACTGACCAAAAACCGGATTTGGGCAGCATAAGATTTATGCCTATACAAACAATCCCGCCAGACAAAGTTATTGCGGCTAGTATTTTAAAGATTAACCTGTATTGATTATATACCGTAGAAATTTCCGGATAAAGAGACTCATCAACATCTCCAATTAATTGATTTTGGCACAATGGACATACCTTATTACTACCCCGAACCGTTACATTACATTGATTACATTGACTCATATGGAAATGCAGCCTCCCTCTATAATGTCCTTTTATTAATCATTCTCTATGTTGCTCGCAGATATTTCTACCGCAATGCCCATTTGCGCAAGCATACGAAAAAAATACTGTTGGATGTCTGCACTAATAAACCGAGATGTAAAGCTGATGCTAAGACAATTTTCAAAAGAGCAAACGCACACCTGCATAGAATCGGTAGACGAGCAGACATCAAATGAATGAACTTTGTCCATTTCAAAAGGGACTTTAATTATTCCGATGTTAGACAATACTGCTGAAATCTTGCGCCGAGAAATCTTATACGCTGCACGCATAATAACATTTTTAATCGGCAACGGAACAATTCGGGCTAGAACATTATGCTCCAGAGCTGAAAAATGGTTCAAATCTGTTGATAGGCGTTCCGGCTCTAATCCTTCCTTCAATTGCTTAGAGATTAATTTTACAATGTCCTCCAGTGTACCACTTGCAGAAGAAAAATTATACTCAACATGTACCAATCCGAAAAAGTTTCGTGCTGTTAAGGAAGGAAAAAAGCTCCGAAGATTTACCGGAACGGCAATAACAACCGGCTTTCTTCTGGCACGGACAGACATATTATTACCAATGGCTTTAATTAGGCAAGCGCATAGAAAAACAGTTATGGTAGCATCGTAATCTTTTACAACGCTAATTAACTGGCCTAAGGACACATGTCCAGTAATTAGTTTCAAACGGTTTTCTGCTGCTTTTGCACCCTTTATCTTATAACTGTTACAACGGGGAACTGTTTTAGAATGGTCCTTATCATCGTAATATGTGGCAAAGCTATCATTACTCATTTGTGTATGCGATGCATCAGAAAAATACAATGGTTCAGAAACTCCACTGCTAAGAGTCAAGTATTTTGTAATCAATGCAGTTAAAAATACCGTCGCACCCTTGCCATCAGAAATCACATGAAACATCTCAAGGTTGACTCTATTTTTATAATAACTTACCTCATATAAAAGTCCCTTTTTGGACTTATAGTAAATCGCAGAACAAGGTGGCTTGTATTCCTCTCTTACGACAGGCTGAATATCAGTGCTGTCGAGATAATACCAGAAAAGGCCCCTCCGTAAAACAAATTGATATACAGGAAACATAGCAGCAGTTTCGATAAGTGCCTGTTGAAGTATATCCACATTTACTGGTTCAGTCAGTTCACAGCTCAATCGGAACACTTGCGTATCACTGCCACATGCAGCGGCAGGAAATATTTTAGCGACATTGTCAAGTCTAATCCATTGCTTAGATCGCATTATACATCATCCTTTAATACTTACATTATTTATATACTTTTGTTTTCCACAATTTCTCCGTCTAAAAAGGCGTTAATTACACCATAGCAACGCTTAACATGTGCAAACTTTATGGGAAGTGAAAAAAAGCCATGCAACGCATCATTTATTCGCACAACACTCACTAAGTTTCCAAAACTACGAAGCTTTTCACCATAAGCCTCGGCCTCGTCGCGGAGTGGGTCGTATTCGGCAGTAACAATAAGAGTTTCGGGTTGTCCATATAAATTATCTGAGAGCAAAGGCGCAAGATACGGACTTTTGCGATCATTTTCATCAGGCGCATAAAGATCCATATAATCGCAAATCATCTTTGAAGTCAGCAAATAATTTGTTCCGTTTTCTGTTACCGATGGAAACGGTGAATTGATTGTATGGTCATTGTAGGTTAGCGGATATAAAAGTATTTGCCTATTTACTTTGAATTCGCCACGATCCGCTGCCAGAAGGCTCACAGCCGCCGCAAGGTTTCCGCCAGCACTGTCACCCATCAGCACAACGCTCTCACGAGTTAGATGCAGTTCTTTCGCAACGGCGTAGCAATCCTCCAACGCGCAAGGGAACCGGTATTCCGGAGCCAGACGGTATTCCAGAGAATATACATGCCTTCCTGTCTGCGTTGCAAGATCATCACAAGTTTTAGCATAGCTGTCCGTATTACCT
>JAQVYH010000029.1 GCA_029004515.1 Eubacteriales bacterium
CGTATATTTAATCGTATGAACCTGTCTCATTTCCAACAAGTGTAAATTCAATTGTTGTAAATCTGTCAGCAAGAACGGCTGTATCACCATTAACTTCATCAGCTAATTCTTCAGCTGAGAATGTCTGCTCACCATTTACATAGAACTTTGTATCATCATCAATGTAGAATGTCTTATCCTTACCTGTTGCCTTATCTGTCCAATACTTAACTGCATAGTAGTCTGTCTTATCTTCCATGCTTACAATGTCAGCAAGATCAAGAACAAGCTTGTCGTCAGTTACTGTGCTTTCAGTAATAGAGAGAATTGTTGGATAGTAGTTTTTGTTAGATTCGAATGTTACGAAAGCGTCAACTTTCTTACCAAGAAGATTCTTAGCGTTTGTTTCGCCAACGTAGAGCTTAATAACACTGTTTTCTGCATATGCATCATTTGTGATAGTAGCTCTTGTCTGGTAGTTGTCGCTGATTTCAACGATAACCTGGTTTTCCTTAAGGCCATCATTTGAAATTGAGTTATGCTGAAGGATACCTGTAAGCTTTACAGCGTTGAGGTATTCGCTAAGAACTGTCTTTCTTGGCTTGTATTCAGCACCGTCAAAAATACCGTAGTAGGCTGACTTTGTACCAGATACGATCTTCTGCATAAGAGGAAGTGTAAGAGAGTTGTTAAGAAGATTAGCAACTGTCATTCTTGTAGCTTCCTGACCAACTGTACCTGATACGCCATCTGTAAGACCCATTGTCTTAGCAACGAACAAGTAACCTGCAGGATATGTACCTTCTTCTTCTGCCTTTGTCTGATAACCAAGTGCACAAACGATCATCTTTACTGCCTGTTCGTATGTAACGTTATCTTCTGGACCGAATGTTCCATCACCGTAACCATTGATGATACCATTTGTATCAGCAGCAGTTTTGATGTAACCTGATGCCCAGTGTGTTGAAGGAACGTCTGTGAAATCAGTAGCTCTCTGTGAAGCTGCTGCGTCACCCATTCCAATAAGTCTGCAAATAATTGTTGCAAACTCGGCTCTTGTTATTGTCTGGTCTCCCTTGAATAACATTTTGCCGTCTTCATCATAACCTGTGATAATGCCAAGACCAACTAAAGCTTCAACTGTGCTCTGGTCAGCAACGTCAACATCGTCAAAGGTTGCTGCAGCCATTACCATTGGCATTGATGACAATACCATTGCAAGTACAACTGCTAAAGCAAATACTCTTTTAAGACTTTTCATTGTTTAGTCCTCCTTATAATAAATATATTTTTTTTCTTGTTTGCTTGCACCGATTGGTGCTTCATCCAAATAGATAATAGTCCATTAGACTAATAGCCATCTTGATGATATGTTGATTATACCACCTTGAACTAATCTCGTCAAGTACTGCTTCGCAATGTAAAGAAACTGTAAATTTGCTGTAACCCTCTGTAAAAGCCTTGTAATTTAAGGCTTTTACAGGGGGTGTATAGTAACAATTCCTTAATAATTGCACAGTTTTCAAATAAAATCCGTAACAATTTGTTACAAGTTTATTATGGACGAGGTATTATACTAATTCAAGTACTGCCATTTCAGCAGCGTCGCCGCGTCTTGCGCCAATACGAATAACTCTTGTGTAACCGCCGTTTCTTTCAGCGTACTTTGGAGCTATTTCAGCAAAAAGCTTTGTAACAACATCTTCCTTAGTAATATAAGCAAGAGCCTGTCTGCGGCTGCTAAGTGTGTTCTTTTTACCGAGCGTGATCATCTTTTCTGCGATGCTTCTTACTTCCTTTGCTCTTGCAACAGTAGTTTCGATTCTGCCTGTTTCAAGGAAGGAGGTTGTAAGATTGCGAAGCATAGCGCGTCTAATGTCGCTGCGAACACCGAGTTTACGATTTATAGCCATCGATTTCTCCTCCTATTATTATAGAATCACAGTAGCTTGATTATTCTTCTTCAGAGCTAAGACTAAGTCCAAGCGCTTCAAGCTTCTGAATAACCTCTTCAAGAGATTTTCTACCGAGGTTACGAACTTTCATCATATCTTCTTCTGTTCTGTTAGCCAGATCCTGAACTGTATTGATACCCGCTCTCTTAAGACAGTTGTATGAACGAACTGAAAGGTCGAGGTCTTCAATAGTCATTTCGAGGATTTTTTCGATATCTGTGTCACCCTTCTCCACCATTACTTCAGTGTTGCGGGCTTCGTCTGATAAATCAACAAACAGATTGAGATGTTCGCTAAGAATCTTCGCGCCGAGGCTCATTGCTTCGTCAGGATGAATTGTAGCGTTTGTCCAAACCTCTATTGTAAGCTTATCATAGTCGGTTATCTGACCAACACGGGTGTTTTCAACCGTGTAGTTGACTCTGTCAACCGGTGTGTAGATTGAATCAACAGGAAGTACACCGATTACAACAGGCTGCATGTTAGCCTTGTTCTTTTCAGCAGAGATATAACCTCTACCTTTATTAAGTGTAATTTCCATATATAATCTGCCGTCAGTATCCAAAGTTGCAATATGCAAGTCGGGGTTGAGAATTTCAACATCCGAATCGATTTTAATATCTCCGGCTGTGATTTCGCCTTCGGTATCAGCATCAATGTATACTACTTTTGAGCCTTCGCTGTGAAGCTTTGCTGCAAGCTCCTTGATGTTAAGGATGATTTCTGTTACATCTTCCTTTACACCGGGGATTGTTGAAAATTCATGAACGATTCCATCAATCTTAACACTTGTAACGGCTACACCAGGAAGAGAAGAAAGCATGATTCTGCGAAGTGAATTACCAAGAGTAATACCGTAACCTCTTTCTAAAGGTTCCACTACGAATTTACCATATCTTCCGTCTGCGCTCATTTCAACACAATCGATTTTTGGTTTTTCGATTTCAATCATTATAAACCCTCCTTCTTCTATTAAAATAGATTACCCGATTAAATCTTTTGTTGAGGGCTAATTATTACTTGGAGTACAACTCAACGATAAGCTGTTCTTCGAGTGGAAGATCAATATCATCTCTGAGTGCAAGAGTAACAACCTTCGCACTTAAGTTGTCCTTATCCATTTCAAGCCACTTTGGAACTGTTCTGCCATCTGTTATATCTAGAACAGCCTTAATCTTTTCTGAACCCTTACTCTTTTCCTTAATAGCAATAACATCGCCAGGCTTTACAAGGAATGAAGGAATGTTTACTTTCTTGCCATTTACTGTAAAGTGTCCATGAAGAACCAACTGTCTTGCTTCGGGACGAGATGTTCCGAAACCAAGTCTATATGCAACATTATCGAGTCTGCTTTCAAGAATCTGGAGAAGGTTATCACCAGTGATACCAGTCTTCTTATTAGCCATTTCAAAATATTTTGCGAACTGGCTTTCAAGAATGCCGTAGTATCTCTTTGCTTTCTGCTTTTCACGAAGCTGCAAGCCGTATTCAGAAAGCTTCTTTCTGCCCTGACCATGCTGACCGGGGGCATACTGTCTTTTATTGATTCCACACTTATCAGTGTAGCATCTTTCGCCCTTTAAGAATAACTTTGTACCCTCTCGTCTGCACAAACGGCAAACTGGGCCGGTATATCTAGCCATATTTGTAGCACCTCCTATAATTAATCAAACACGTCTTCTCTTTGGTGGTCTGCAACCATTGTGAGGAATAGGTGTAATGTCTTTAATCATGTTAACTTCAAGACCTGTAGCCTGAAGCGCACGGATGGCTGCTTCACGACCAGCACCAGGACCTTTTACATAAACCTCAACAGTCTTCATACCGTGTTCCATAGCTGCCTTCGCAGCAGTTTCAGCTGCCATCTGAGCTGCGAACGGAGTGCTCTTTCTGGAACCTCTGAAGCCTAAGCCGCCTGCGCTTGCCCAGGAAACAGCGTTACCATTGACATCAGTAATTGTAACAATTGTATTGTTGAAAGTACTTTGGATATGAGCAGCACCTTTTTCAATATTTTTACGTTCTCTTCTTTTACGAGTAACTTTTTTAGCTGTCTTTGCCAAATTCTTCGCCCTCCTTTGCGGACATTATTTCTTCTTATTAGCAATAGTTCTTTTAGGTCCTTTTCTTGTTCTAGCATTAGTCTTAGTTCTCTGACCACGAACAGGAAGTCCTTTTCTGTGACGGATACCACGGTAGCAACCAATTTCCTGAAGTCTCTTAATATCAAGAGCAACTTCTCTACGGAGATCACCTTCTACGGTATATTCAGCGTCAATTGCTTCACGAAGCTTTGACAAATCTTCTTCTGTGAGATCCTTAACTCTTGTGTCAGGATTAACCCCTGTCTTGGCAATAATCTTTGAAGCACTGCTTATGCCAATGCCAAAAATGTAAGTCAGGCCGATCTCAACACGCTTTTCTTTTGGTAAATCAACACCAGCTATTCTTGCCATATTTACACCTCCTGTCAAATCGCCCAATAGCGATTTGATTTTATAAAATCTGATAATAATTTGTTAGTTTATTAAATTTGTGAATTAACCCTGTCTCTGCTTATGTTTTGGATTTTCGCAAATTACCATAATCTTGCCTTTTCTCTTAATGGTCTTGCATTTTTCACAAATCTTTTTAACTGATGGTCTTACTTTCATAACCAAAACCTCCATTAAAAAATTTAACAGATATAAATAACTGAATAAGGAAGCAACGCTCCGACATATTTATATCGATTATTTAGCTCTCCAGGTAATTCTACCCTTTGTTAAATCATAAGGGGACATTTCTATCGTAACCTTATCACCAGGAAGTATCCTAATGAAATTCATTCTAAGTTTACCTGAAATATGTGCCAGAATCTGGTGGCCGTTCTCAAGTTCAACCTTAAACATTGCATTAGGAAGCGCTTCGACAACAGTTCCTTCCAGTTCTAAAACATCATCTTTAGCCAAGCTTTTTCCCTCCTTAATCAATCACATCTACAGCGAATTCTACTGCTGTAGCGTATATTCTTGCAATTCTCTACGAAGCTCGGTATTAGTGATTTTATCACCTTTTGCAATCTTTCCGGATATATAGCCAGAATTACCGTAACCGAACTCCAGATGCCTTAATTTCTTTTTTTTAGGTTTATCTGATTTTCTACTGCTACCATTTGAGATAAATGCATACTCATTCTCGACGGACATAATAACGAAGTATGTTCCTTCACATCGTCCGTTCCTGGAACGTACTATATCTCCAACAGATGCTTCCACTATTAGTTCACCTCATATTCGAATTATAACAAGGTTGTGATGATTGGTTCGTTTTTAGTAATGATGATTGTGTTTTCATAATGCGCTGATAATGAACCGTCAGCTGTTACAACTGTCCACCCATCTTCAAGAACCTCTACCTCATCATCACCCACATTTATCATAGGTTCAATCGCGAGCGCCATACCGGCATATAGCCTGGTTCCGCGACGACCGGTATAATAATTGGGGACTTCAGGATCTTCGTGGAGATTGCGACCGATGCCATGACCAACAAAGTCCTTGACAACGGAGTAACCTTTTGCCTCAACGAACTGTTGAATTGCAATTGAAATATCAGATAACCGATTGCCCTCAGTTGCATACTTAATGCCTTCAAAAAACGAAGCCTGAGTTACATCAATAAGGTTCTGCGCTTCCTGGGAAATCTCTCCTACTCCATGTGTGGCAGCCGCATCACCATGAAAGCCGTCAACGACAGCTCCAATATCGAAGCTTACGATATCCCCTTCACAAAGTTTGTATCCTGACGGTATCCCGTGAATAACAACATTATTTACGGAAACACACGCATTAGCAGGATATCCATTATAGTCTTTAAATGAAGGAATTGCTCCATTTGCAACTATAACCTTTCTGATTTTTTCGTCCAACTCTTTAGTTGTAATACCGGGTCGTATAGCTTCTTTAGCAGCCTGATGTGCTAAAGCAACTACACGGCCGGCACGCTTCATCTTTTCTATCTCGGAAGCATTTTTTATATTAATCATAAGCCTACGCCTCCAAAGCTGACAAAAGCTTCTGACTAATTGACTCAACACTGCCTACGCCTTCTACAACAATTAACTTATCCTTGTAATAATCAATTACAGGTTTGGTTTGCTTGTGGTAGTTAACAAGGCGAGTTTTAACAGTTTCTGTATTATCATCATCTCTGATTATAAGCTTTCCGCCACATACATCACAAATGCCTTCCTGTTTAGGAGCATTGCTAGTAACATGGAATGTAGCACCGCATTTTTCACAAACACGTCTACCGCTTACTCTATCAATGATAACTTCATCAGCAACCTCAAGCACCAATACATGATCAATGATGATGCCGGCTTTGTCGATTGCTTCAGCCTGCGCAATTGTGCGAGGGAAACCGTCAAGGATGTAACCTTTTGAGCAAGCATCGCTACCGAGCATCTCGATAACTATACCGATGATAACTTCATCTGGTACAAGATTGCCTGCATCAATGAAGGTCTTTGCCTGAACACCAAGCTCGGTGCCTTCGGCTATAGCACTTCTAAGCATAGCACCCGTTGAAATGGTGGGAATATTAAGAACTTTGGCAAGAATTTCTGCCTGCGTGCCTTTGCCCCCGCCGGGTGCGCCCATAATTAGTAAATTCATTTCTGCATCTCCCCTTCAACCCGTTTTTATCAAAGGGTTTATTCAAGGAATCCTTTATAATGTCTCATAAGCATATGACTTTCCATCTGCTTTGTTGTTTCAAGAGCAACACCAACTACGATAAGGAGTGATGTTCCACCGATTGTAATATTTACAGGTGACCATCTCGAAAGAACGATTGGGAATACTGCAAGGAAACCAAGGAAGAGAGCACCAGCAAAGGTGATTCTTGAAATGATTTTTGCAATATAGTCACTTGTAGGTTTGCCTGGACGAAGGCCAGGAACGAAACCGCCATTCTTCTTCATGTTATTAGCAATTTCAATTGGATTGAACTGAATTGCAATATAGAAATATGAGAATGCAATAATAAGCAAGAAATAACATACAGCATAGATTGTAGAATCTGGTGAGAACAAGCCAAGGAACCCACCAAGGAACCCGCCTGAACTTGCATTTTTGCCAAAGAATTGAGCAACTGTTCCAGGGAACGCCATAATACTCATAGCAAAAATGATTGGAATTACACCAGCGCCTAAGAGCTTAATTGGAATATGAGTGCTCTGTCCGCCGTACATCTTTCTACCAACAACTCTCTTTGCATACTGTACAGGAATTCTTCTTTCAGCTTCGTTCATGTATACAACTAGTGTAACAACAGCGAGAGCAACAAGGAGAATAACTGCTACTGAAATCCAACCCATTGTTTTTCTTTCAAGGATTGTTGCGTAAAGAGCCTGAACCGCCTGAGGTCCTCTTGAAACGATACCAGCAAAGATAAGAAGTGAAATACCATTACCAATACCCTTTTCATTAATCTGTTCACCTAGCCACATAAGGAAAGCAGTACCCGCTGTAAATGTAAATGTTATTACAACAAAACCGAGTACACCTTTACCATTAGATGTGAGTGAGTTTCTTATTGCAAAGTAGAGACCTGTTGCTTCAATGAAGCCAAGTACTACTGCAAGATATCTTGTATAACGACCAAGTATCTTTCTGCCCTCTTCGCCTTCCTTCTGGAGTCTTTCCAGAGCTGGAATGGCAACGGCAAGAAGCTGCATAATAATTGAAGAATTAATGTATGGTGTGATACTCATAGCGAAGATTGTTGCATTGCTGAACGCCCCGCCTGAGAAGGTATCAAGGAAGTTAATCAATGAACCCCCATTTCCACCACTTGTCAATGACTGCATAGCATCGCCACTAATAAATGGAACCGGAATTACTGAGCCAAATCTAAAAACAACAAGTAACATCAAAGTACTAAGAAGCTTTTTTCTTAAATCAGGAATTTTCCATGCATTCTTTATAGTCTGCAGCAACTTATATCACCTCAGCTTTACCGCCGGCTTTTTCGATCTTTTCAGAAGCTGTCTTTGAGAATCTAGCTGCCTTTACATTTACAGCAACATTGATTTCGCCTCTGCCAAGAACTACTACACCGTCACGAATTTCAGAAATAACACCTGCTGCCTTAAGCACTTCAGGAGTAACCTCTGTACCGTTATCGAACTTATTAAGCTGTTCTACATTTATCTCAACATACTGTTTTGCGAAAATGTTTGTGAAGCCTCTCTTAGGAAGTCTTCTATAAATAGGCATCTGACCGCCTTCAAAGCCTGGTCTTACACCGCCGCCTGAACGAGCGTTCTGACCCTTATGACCTTTACCAGCAGTTTTACCCTGGCCTGTACCCTTACCTCTACCTTTTCTCTTAGGCTCGGTTGTTGAGCCGGCCGGAGGAGTTAACTCGTAAAGTTTCATTTCTATGCACCTCCTGTAAAATTATATTTCTTCAACCTTAACCAGATGCTGAACTTTATTGATCATGCCTCTAACTGTAGGTGTGTCATTGTGTTCTTTTGTGCTTCTGATCTTTGTAAGACCAAGGGCAGCCGCTGTAGCAATCTGGTCCTGCTTTCTGCCAATAAGACTTTTTACAAGTGTTACTTTTAATGTCTTTGCCATTGCTATTACCTCCTACCCTTAATTTTCTGCTGCAGCTTTGTCTGCCGCACCGTAACCACGGTATACCTGAGTTTGACTGATTCCTCTTGTCTTAGCAATTGATTCAGCACTTCTCAGTGAAGCAAGACCACTGATAGCAGCTTTAACTACATTTCTTGGATTGTTTGAACGCAAACATTTTGTACGGATATCTTTGATACCAGCAAGTTCCATAACCGCTCTGACAGGGCCACCAGCGATAACACCAGTACCTTCCTTAGCAGGTTTAATAAGAACTGTGCCAGCCCCATAAACGCCTGTTACCTCGTGAGGTACTGTTCTACCCTTAAGAGATACTTCTATCATGTTTTTCTTAGCATCTTCAATGCCCTTACGGATAGCGTCTGGGATTTCAGCAGCTTTACCTGTACCGCAGCCAACTCTACCATTTTCATCGCCTACTACAACGAGTACGCTAAAACGGAATGTACGACCGCCCTTAACAACCTTAGCTACACGGTTAATTTTTACAATTCTTTCCTTGATATCCAATTCGCCCGCATCTATTTGTCTAGCCATTTCTTCACCTTCTTCTAAATTTTTTTAGAATTTGAGTCCGCCTTCTCTTGCACCATCAGCAAGTTCCTGAACTCTACCATGATACAGATAACCACTTCTGTCGAAAACTACCTCTGTGATACCTGCAGCAACTGCTTTTTCAGCAATAAGCTTACCTACTGCCTTTGCAGCATCCTTATTTCCACCGATTGTGCCCTTCAATGATACATCTAATGAAGAAGCAGCTACGAGTGTAACACCCTTAGTGTCATCTATAATCTGTGCATAAATGTTCTTAAGACTACGATAAACATTAAGTCTTGGACAAGATGTTGTACCGCTGATCTTTTTACGAACTCTTAAATGTCTTCTTTTTCTGGCTACATTACTGCCATACTTTTTAATCATAGAGATTTATCCTCCTAACTTACAGGTATGAGCCCTGTTTAGTGATAAATATGTCCTAACAAGCAAGCAGAAGTTTATTACTTCTTCTTAGCGCCTGTCTTACCCTCTTTCTTACGGATAACTTCGTCAACATATTTGATGCCCTTGCCCTTATATGGCTCTGGCGGTCTCTTCTTTCTTATATTAGCAGCGAATTCGCCGACAAGCTGCTTATCCTGACCCTTGATGATAATCTGGTTAGGACTTGGAACTTCAACAGTAATACCATCGATTTCTTCCATTTCAACCAAATGTGAATAACCAAGGTTCATAACAAGCTTATTACCCTGCTTCTGAGCACGGTAACCTACGCCGTTAACTTCCAGCACTTTTTCATAGCCCTTTGTTACACCGTCAACCATGTTAGCAACGAGTGTTCGTGTAAGACCATGAAGCTGTTTGTGCATCTTCTGTTCGCTGGGACGGTTAACTGTGATGATGCCGTCCTGCTGCTCTATTATCATATCCTTGTGGAGAGTCCTTGTTAATGTACCAAGAGGTCCCTTAACTGTGATACCGTTATGAGCATCGATTGTTACATCAACACCCGCTGGAACGGTAATAGGCATTCTACCGATTCTGGACATACGAAACACCTTCTTTCAGAATGTAATTCAACAAATTTCTTAATTCTCAAAAAGACTTACCAAACATAAGCAAGTACTTCGCCGCCAACATTAAGCGCGCGAGCCTTCTTGTCTGTCATAACGCCCTTTGAGGTAGAGATAATAGCGATACCCAGGCCTTTTAATACTCTGGGAAGCTCTTCCTTGCTTGCGTAAACACGAAGTCCAGGCTTTGATACTCTCTTAATACCGGCAATTACCTTACCCTTATTAGGTGTGTACTTAAGCCAAACTTTGATTACGCCCTGAAGGTTATCTTCGATAACCTCGTACTTTTTGATATAACCTTCCTCAAAAAGAATCTGAGCGATGGTCTTCTTCATATTTGAAGCAGGAATTTCAACAGTCTCGTGATGAGCGCTACTTGCATTCCTTATTCTTGTAAGCATATCAGCAATAGGATCTGTGATCTGCATATTTACTACCTCCCTCCATTTTAGAGGTTAGAAGCACTAGTATTTTTGCTTCTAACTATTTATTACCAGCTAGCCTTCTTAACACCGGGAATTGCGCCCTGGTGAGCTAACTCTCTGAAGCATATTCTGCAAATGCCAAACTTTCTGAGATAAGCATGTGGACGACCACAAATCTTACATCTGTTGTAGGCTCTTACTTCAAACTTCTGTTTTCTGTTGCACTTAACAACCATTGATTTCTTAGCCAAGTAAATTCCCTCCTTATTTTTCGAATGGAGCGCCCATAAGTTTAAGCAACTCTTTTGCTTCTTCATCTGTCTTTGCTGTTGTAACAAAAACGATGTCCATGCCTCTGACTTTTTCAATCTTGTCATATTCGATTTCAGGGAAAATAAGCTGTTCCTTAATACCTAAGCAGTAGTTACCTCTGCCATCGAAACCATTACCATTGATACCTCTGAAGTCACGTACACGAGGCAATGCAACGTTAAAAAATCTATCAAGAAATTCATACATCATATCGCTACGAAGTGTTACCTTACATCCGATAGGCATACCCTCTCTGATTTTATAAGTTGCGACTGAGTTCTTCGCCTTTGTAATAATTGGCTTCTGACCTGTGATAATACCAAGGTCATTTACAGCAGCATCAAGCAGCTTAGAATTATCTTTAGCTTCACCAACACCCATATTAACAACTATTTTAACAAGCTTTGGAACTTCCATTGTGCTTTTGTAGTTATATTTTTCCATAAGTGCAGGTGCAACTTCTTTTAAATACATTTCTTTCATTCTAGACATATTCGTAAGTTACCTCCTTCCCGGCAGGTTACAGCCTGCCTAATTCCTTACTGAATATCATTACAGATTTTCGTTACATTTCTTACAATATCTTACGATTTCTCCGTCGGGAAGAACCTTACGGCCAACTCTTGTTGATGCGCCACACTTAGGGCAAACAAGCATAACCTTTGCAGCATAGATTGCAGCTTCCTGGTGAATTATTCCACCAACTTCGCCAGCTTTTCTTGGCTTCTTATGCTTTGTTGCCATGTTTATACCTTCAACAATAATTTTGCCGGATTTAGGATCTGATGAGAGGATCTTGCCCTTCTTATCCTTATCCTTGCCGGAGATAACCTTTACTGTATCGCCAGTACGAACCTTTAATTTCATTTTCACGATCGCTACCTCCTAACCATCAAAGCACTTCTGGTGCAAGTGACAGTATCTTCATATACTCTTTATCTCTTAACTCTCTTGCAACAGGTCCAAAAATACGTGTACCTTTTGGGTTTTTATCATCTTTAATGATAACAGCTGCGTTTTCATCGAAGCAGATGTGAGAACCATCAGGTCTTGCAACACCCTTCTTTGAACGAACGATAACAGCTTTTACAACTTCACCTTTTTTAACAACACCACCGGGTGTTGCCTTTTTAACAGAAGCAATAATTGTATCGCCGATGTTACCATAACGTCTAACGCTGCCGCCCATAACTCTGATACACATGATCTCTTTAGCGCCTGTATTATCAGCAACCTTGAGTCTTGACTGCTGTTGTATCATAATTGATTTCCTCCTTCTTAACAAACGGCAAAGCCGTATGTCTGGAATAAAAACTTACTTCGCTTTTTCAATAATCTCCACCAGTCTCCAGCGCTTATCGCGGGAAAGTGGTCTCGTTTCCATAATCTTAACTGTATCGCCTATGCCGCATTCGTTGTTTTCGTCATGCGCCTTAAACTTCTTAGTTGTCTTAATGATCTTCTTATATAATGGGTGTGCCTTGTTTTCTACAAGCGCAACTACGATGGTTTTATCCATTTTGTTGCTCACAACCTTACCGACTCTCGTCTTTCTGTTATTTCTTTCCACGACTTAGTCCTCCTTTCGGTTATAACATTTGGACTTGTCTCCCAGGGTAATTCGTCATGTGTGATTTTCATCCAGCATTTGTAATCAAGGCATCTTTATACAGCTGAAAAATTATCACTTACCCTCAGGAATTGATACCAAATAATCAAACTGTCTTCTTGAGGTCATCCTCACGAATAACTGTTTTGATTCTTGCTATTGTTTTCTTTACTTCTACTATTCTCATCGGATTGTCCAGCTGATTTGTAGCCTGCTGGAATCTAAGGTTAAAAAGTTCAGCCTTAAGTTCTTCAAGCTTCTTCTGGAGTTCACCAACGGTTAAATCTCTGATTTCATTAACCTTCATTAGTTTCACCCTCCGTTTCAACTTCACGGGTTACAACCTTGCATTTAACGGGGAGCTTGTTTGCAGCGAGACGAAGAGCTTCTCTAGCAATTTCTTCTGATACGCCACCGATTTCAAACATAACTCTGCCCGGCTTTACAACTGCTACCCAATATTCCGGTGAACCTTTACCTTTACCCATTCGAGTTTCAGCAGGTTTTTCTGTTATAGGCTTATCCGGGAAAATCTTTATCCAAACCTTACCGCCTCTCTTTGTATAACGAGTCATCGCTATACGAGCAGCTTCGATCTGATTAGCTGTGATCCAGCAAGGCTCTGTTGCCTGGAGACCAAACTCACCGTAAGTAACCTTGTTACCACGGAGTGCCTTACCTGTCATTCTACCACGCATGGTTCTGCGGTACTTAACTCTTTTTGGAGACAGCATTATTAGTTCCTCCTCCCTGTACCGGTGTGCTTGTTCTTCTGCTTTCAGGAAGAACTTCACCCTTGTAAATCCAAACCTTTACACCAATCTTACCGTATGTTGTGTTAGCTTCAGCAAAACCGTAGTCGATATCAGCACGGATTGTCTGAAGTGGAATTGTTCCTTCTGCATAATGTTCTGTACGAGCGATTTCAGCGCCGCCAAGTCTACCTGAACAGTTAGTCTTGATACCCTTAGCACCCATCTTCATTGCTCTACCCATAACCTGCTTCATAGCTTTTCTGAAAGAAATTCTTCTTTCAAGCTGAGCTGCGATGTTTTCAGCTGCGAGCTGAGCATCAAGGTCAGGCTTCTTAATTTCTACGATGTTAACATTAACATCCTTGCCAACAAGGTTAGAAACACTAGCCTTAAGCTTCTCGATTTCTGAACCACCCTTACCGATGATGAAACCAGGCTTAGCTGTGTGGATAAATACACTAACCTTATTTGCTTTCTTTTCTATTTCAATGCGGGAAATACCTGCAGCAAACAACTTTTTCTTAAGGAACTTTCGGATTTTGTAATCCTCAACGATACTATCACCAAAGTCCTTGCTGTTTGCGTACCAACGGGAATCCCAGTCTTTAATAACTCCGACTCTTAAACCGTGCGGATGTACTTTCTGTCCCATTAAACAAACCTCCTATGCGATGTTATTCATCACTTTGATTCTAGATTAAGCTTCTTTTTCTGCAAGAACTACTGTGATGTGGCTTGTACGCTTCAAAATAGGGAATGCTCTCCCCTGTGCTCTTGGACGAATTCTCTTAAGAGTTGGTCCCTGATTAGCGTAAACTTCTTTTACATACAGTTTATCAACATCGAGGTGATGATTGTTCTCTGCATTAGCAATAGCCGAATTAACAAGTTTTTCTACAAGACTGCTTGCAGCCTTCGGAGAAAATTTTAAAATTGCGAGAGCTTCGCCAACTGGCTTATTTCTTATCAAATCTATAACAATTTTAACTTTTCTACTTGAGATTCTGGCATAGCTTAAATGTGCTCTTGCTTCACCTACTGCCATGTGTCGTTTCTCCTTTCGTTAGCCCCGAGTGAAGGTCTACGAAGCCTTCACATCAGGCACGGATTTTAATTCTTTATTTTGAATTAGATGTTCTTGAACCGGAGTGTCCTCTATATGTTCTTGTAGGAGAAAACTCACCAAGTTTGTGACCTACCATATCTTCAGTTACATATACAGGCACGTGTTTTCTACCGTCATGAACAGCTATAGTATGACCAACCATCTGTGGGAAAATTGTAGATGGTCTTGACCATGTACGGATAACTCTCTTTTCACCGGCTTCGTTCATCTCTTCGATTCTCTTTAAAAGCTTAGGGTCCACGAAAGGTCCCTTCTTAACGGATCTGCTCATTGATGTTTGCCTCCTTTCTGGCTATAAAACAGTAACTATATAAATTACTTCGCTTTTCTGCGTTTAACGATAAATTTATCTGTCTTTGCCTTTGGATTTCTAGTCTTAAGACCAAGTGCTGGCTTACCCCATGGAGTAACAGGACCTGGACGACCGATAGGTGACTTACCTTCACCACCACCGTGTGGATGGTCGCAAGGGTTCATAACAGAACCTCTAACTGTAGGTCTCCAACCCATATGTCTCTTTCTACCAGCCTTACCGATTGAAATGTTTTCAAAATCAGCATTACCAACCTGACCGATAGTAGCCTTACAATCAAGACGAATGTATCTAACTTCACCTGATGGAAGACGAACCTGAGCATACTTTGTTTCCTTAGACATAAGCTGTGCAGAGTTACCTGCGCTTCTTACAAGCTGTCCACCCTTACCTGGGTAAAGCTCGATGTTATGAATATGTGTACCAACAGGGATATCCTTAATCTGAAGAGCATTACCTGGTATGATATCAGCATCTGGTCCAGAAACAACCTTCTGACCCTTCTTAAGACCAACTGGTGCAATGATGTATCTCTTTTCACCATCTTCGTAGACCAAAAGTGCAATGTTTGCACTACGGTTTGGATCGTACTGAATTGAGTCAACGATAGCTACTACGCCATCCTTGTCTCTCTTAAAGTCGATAATTCTATACTTTCTCTTGTTACCACCGCCACGATGTCTTACAGTAATTCTACCGTAAGAGTTTCTGCCGGAATTTTTCTTGAGCTCACAAAGAAGTGAACGCTCAGGAGCAACCTTATCGATTTCTTCAAAGGTTGAAACCGTCATAAAACGTCTGGAAGGGGTGGTAGGTTTATACTTTTTAATTGGCATATTGTCTCACTCCTTTTAGTTCATACCTTCAAAGAATTCTATTGTTTTGCTGTCTGCTGTAAGCTTAACGATGGCTTTCTTCCAGTCAGGTCTTTTACCGCTTTTAGCGCCCATTCTCTTAATCTTACCAACAACACGCATTGTAGCAACGCTTGCTACCTTAACTCCGAAGAGTTCTTCAACTGCTTTTCTAATTTCAATCTTGTTTACAGCAAGAGGTACTTCAAAAGTATACTTTTTTTCTGCAGCACCAGCCATGCTCTTTTCTGTGATAATAGGTTTGATAATAATATCATGTGCAGTTCTAATCATTATGCGTACACCTCCTCAATCTTGAGAGCAGCGTCCTTTGTTACGATAAGATAATCGTACTTAAGGATATCGTACACATTAATTGTTGAAACAAGTGTTGTTTTAACACCTGGGATATTTCTAGCTGAAAGAATAACATTCTTATCAAGAACATCCTTAACAATAAGTGCCTTGCCCTCTACGGGAAGATTTCCAAGTATCTTAACAAATTCCTTTGTCTTGATACCCTCCATCTGTAATTCGTCAAGGACGATAATTGTATTATCGTTTACCTTTGTAGTAAGAGCTGACTTAAGAGCAAGTCTTCTGATCTTCTTATTAACTGAGAAACGGTAGCTTCTTGGCTTAGGACCGAGTGCTACGCCACCGCCCTTCCACTGAGGAGCACGGATACTACCCTGACGAGCTCTACCAGTTCCCTTCTGTCTCCAAGGCTTTCTACCGCCGCCGGAAACCTCAGTTCTTGTCTTAGTGCTCTGCGTTCCCTGTCTCTGGTTAGCAAGGTAATTCTTAACAAGCATATGCATAGAAGCTTCGCTTACCTCAACACCAAATACAGTGTCTTTCAATTCTATATCGCCGACCTGTGAGCCGGACATATTATATAATGCAACTTTAGGCATTACTGAATCCTCCTTTCTAACGACGGGCATTAAGCCTTAACGCCATTCTTTATCATTACCAATCCGCCTTTTGGTCCTGGCACGCCGCCGCATACCAAAAGGAGATTCTTCTCTGAATCTATTTTAACTACTTCAAGGTTCTGGATTGTAACCTTTTCAACACCCAGGTGACCTGGAAGTCTCTTACCTTTAAATACTCTAGATGGATCTGAGCATGCACTCATAGAACCAGGGCCTCTGTGGTAACCGGAACCATGAGTCATAGGACCTCTGTGTGTGCCCCATCTCTTAACAGTACCAGCATAACCTTTACCCTTTGTAATACCTGCAATGTCAACTTTTTCGCCAGCTTCGAAGATGTCAACCTTGATTTCGTCACCAACGTTAATCTCTGCTGCGTTATCGAGTCTAAACTCACGAAGATATTTCTTAGGTGCTACATTAGCCTTTGCAAAGTGACCCTTTGCAGGTTTGTTAACTTTGTTTTCCTCAAGGTCAACATAGCCAACCTGAACAGCGCTGTAGCCGTCCCTTTCAACTTCTTTTTTCTGAACTACAGTAACAGGACCAGCCTCGATTACTGTAACTGGAATTGCTTTGCCTGATTCTTCAAGAATCTGAGTCATTCCAAGTTTGCGTCCAAGAATTGCTTTTTGCATTGTACTTTCCTCCTTTGGTTATTGGTTGGATTTTTGTTCCAACGTGACCGTACTTACCTTGTTAAGATGCCATACGCATCCGGATGCCAAAATGAATTACAGCTTCATTTCTACATCTACACCAGCAGGTAAGTCCAGACGCATCAATGTCTCAACTGTCTTCTGACCTGGGTTGAGAATGTCTATAAGACGTTTGTGAGTTCTTCTTTCGAACTGCTCTCTGCTATCCTTGTACTTGTGAACAGCACGGAGAATTGTAATAATCTCCTTGTCTGTTGGAAGCGGAATAGGACCAGAAACCTGAGCGCCTGTGCGCTTAGCTGTTTCAACGATCTTTTCAGCCGACTTGTCAAGAACAACATGGTCATACGCCTTAAGTCTGATACGTATCTTTTCTTTTACAGATACAGGTGTTGCCATTTGAATTCCTCCTCTAATAGCTTACACGCTCCCGGGTGTTTCTAAGCTCCCGATACACACACAGAAGTCATGCCTCATTATGATACACCAATAGTGATTAATTGTCAAGCATTTTCTTCAAAAAATCTCGCTGTTATCAGCTTTTTCTACATTCGTCAAAAACAAAAAGTTTTTTATTATGTTTTAGGACAAAACGCACAAACAGGAATTCCCTGTTAATTTATCAATAAAATGGCATATCTTTATCTCCGAAAAAAATATTCAGGTTATCCAAACTGAGGCCTAAGCAGCCAAAGATATAGGCACTCACCAAGTGGTGAGGTTTTTTTCAAAGCATGAGGTGAGGTTTGTTCAAAGCATATAGAATAAAACAAAAGGAAGTTGCGAATATCAACGCAACTTCCTATCTTAACATATTAAACTTTATATCTGCACAGATCATACACTGGAAAAACATTCCTTATGCGGTGTGCACATTTTTGCAAAACTATTAATTATTCAGCTGTACGAGGTGCCTGCTTTGCAAAGTAGTAACCTACGCCTCTCTTTGTGCTAATGTATGTAGGATTGGAAGGATCATCTTCGATCTTCTCTCTCAATCTTCTTACTGTTACGTCAACTGTTCTTACATCGCCATAATATTCATAACCCCAAACCTTTTCAAGAAGGCTTTCACGGGAGAATATCTTCTCCGGCTGAATTGCAAGGAACTTAAGAAGTTCAAATTCACGAAGTGTAAGTTCGATAACCTTACCATACTTAACAACTTCATACTTCTCGATATTAATCTCAAGGTCACCCATCTTAATACTTGCTGCAGAAGCATCTGAGCCTGTATAAGTAAGGTCTGTTGATACACGGCGAAGATTTGCCTTAACCCTTGCAAGAATTTCTCTAACTGAGAAAGGCTTTGTTATATAGTCGTCAGCGCCAAGTTCAAGACCAAGCACCTTATCTACTTCTTCTTCACGGGCTGTTATCATAAGAATAGGTGTTGAGCTTCTTTCTCTAATCTTTCTACAAGCTGTAAAGCCATCCATCTTTGGAAGCATTACATCAAGAAGTATAAGGTCTGGATTTTCTTCAGCGGCAAGACGCACTGCTGTTTCACCATCATAAGCCTCGATTACTTCGTAGCCTTCCTTTTTTAGATTAAATCTGATAATATCAACAATAGATTCTTCGTCATCAACTACTAATATCTTTCTATTCATTTCCAACCCTCCAAATAAATTTCATTTATTCGTCCATATAATTGAGTGGGTTTACGGGTGTTCCATTATGCCTTACTTCAAAATGAAGATGAGGCCCTGTACTAATACCGGTATTACCAACCTCTGCAATAACCTGTCCCTGTGAGACAGTATCGCCTTCATTTATAAGCACCTTATTACAATGTGCGTAATAAGTGACATATCCGTTACCATGGTCAAGTATAACCATATATCCGTAACCGCCATCATTCCAACCTGCAAATGTAACCACACCACCATCAGATGCATAAACTGCGGATCCGACAGGAGCGGCGATATCAATACCCTTATGATTGTCACGACTTCTTATACCAAAACGAGAACTTATCTTGCCTCGGTTTGGCCACAAGAAATATCCTGTGCTGCCTTCAGCGGAGGCTAAAATAGTCTTGCCATTAGCCTTGCCACCACCAATCTGGATAACCTCGTCCTTTGCTGCGGTGATAACCTTCTCGTTTACAACTTCTTTTTTTGTTTCTACACCATTGATAAGCACAGTCTTGAATGTAACAAGCTTTTCGCCGTCAGCACCCTTTGTCTCAACGCGGGACAAGCCCTTTTTGAGATTGCTGTTGCTTATTCTCTTCGTTTCATAAGGAATAGAAATTGATGCAGTCTGAGTATACTCAGCCTTCACCTGAAGAATTGTCTCTTTATGCTGATATGGAAGAATCATACCTGTATAAAGATCCCTATCTGCAAAAGCTTGAAGTGAGCCTTCTGACAAACCAAGCTTGTTTGCTATCTTTTGTAATTTATCGCCTTTTTTAACTTTATAGTACCCATAGTGACTCATGTCACCAGTAAGTACCGCCGCAATAGAATCAGCTGACATTATCATCTGTGCAGGAACATACTCTTCCTTCACATCAACCTCTTTGTCGAAAGAAACAGTGAGGTTTTCGATAGTGCCATCAATATATTGGGTCTTAAGTTGATTTAAAGCGTCATCAGCAACCTCTTTATTAGGCGCAGCTGCTACAAGCTCTCCTTCTACATAAAGAGCATAGCCAGGAACCATACCATTACACTGTGAGTAAATATTTTGAAGAATTTCATCACGAGGGGTGATTTTCTTCGCATGGATAACCCTTGGCATATATGTAACTTTGAATTCAAGATGCTGATCAGATATTGCATTAGCAAACTGTGTTGCGTGATAAAGCGTTTCCTCAAACTCATCTACATCATTAACAAAAGCAACTGTCTGACCATTAACAATCGCCTCACTACCAAAGCGAAGGTCAGCGCAACTAAATGTACCATATGTTAAAACTGTAACTACCCCAAGAGCCAGCGCATATAGCACCGACTTTCTACAGATAGATATCAGCTTGTCATCAGAGTTCGTTTTGTTGTTAGCTCTCTTTGCCATATTATAAGCAGTATTAAATAGCTTTTTAGTTTTGTTTGTTACGTTGTTGATTCCCTTGTTAAATAACAAAGAACCACCTCTCTATTCTTTCTTTCTGTAGCCAAGTATTTTTGCCACGGCCCATGGAAATTCGGAATGAACACAGTGTATTCACATTATACACCTGTTCCAATAAAAATGCAACACTTTTGTAACATTTTATTTTCTGCAATAAAACTCAGCTACTCCGTGTCGCATTCGCATGTCAATATTAATCTAGAACATAAACATTTAAGTTTCTTACGCCGAACTGAATTGCATCGTTGTATGTAGGAACACATACATCAATTCTATTTCCCTTAATAGCTCCGCCTGTGTCAGCGGCTATAACATAACCGAAGTTGTAAGCTCCGTTAGGATCTTCTATATAACATTTTGAGCCAAGAGGAATTAATCTTGGGTCAACTGCAATCATACCTACCTTAAGAGGAAGACCTGAAGCTGTAATGCCTGGTCTACCATTTCTGCTACCAAATGTTGATTCATAAGCGGTTGCCTTAACAGTAAACATTTTAGAATACTTAAATCCTTTATCATCTTTATCTTTTGTACCATACTCAACGATTTCATTTAAAGGCTCGAGTTTTGTAGCGGTGCTGATAAGAGTTCTTTCGATTTCTTCTTCACCAAGCATTTCAACCGAATAGATGTCTTCGGCAATACCGATAACGCCCTGCTGAATAACCTTTGTTTCACCAACAACCAATTTGTTGTTTGCAACTCTAACCTGTTTGTAATCAATCTTTCTCTTGCTAGTTACGGCCTTTGTTCTTCGTGTCTTAATATCAAGAGCCATTCCATCACGGATGCTTGCATTCTTTGACTCATTTGCTATAAAACCTTCTGCCTTTAATCCCTGTGCGATAATAAACTCATCAACAGTTCCTGCAAAAGTAGTAACCACTGTCTTGTTTCCATCTTTTGTAAGGTTTACGGTTTTTGCACTGGAATAATCTACACCGCCCACAAATATTGAGCTAAAAATCATTCCGACCACTATCAGAACTAAAAGCTTGTATGTGCTTTTGTATATTTCTGACATTCCTGCATTATTTCGCATAAACTACCTCCTAAAAATTCGTGCTTTGGGTTTCCATTGCACCCCTTTTCTGAGAACGTGGCAAATTCTAACACAGAAACTTTTCAATGTCAAACCAAAATTTGCCCTAATTTTTGCTAGATGGACAAGGTATTTTCCGCTGAAACAGCATTTCTGTTGTGTATATATACTAATTAATTATATATCAAAACCAACCTTTTTATGCATTGTTCATAAAAAAGCACGAGAAACCGAATTTCGCTTGTGTTTTTGAGGCTTTTTTGCGAAATGTTACAGAATTTTTACAGAGGTTTTTTAGTATGATTTTTTAGTATCTTTATGGGCTCGTCTACCCAAAAATAGCACGAGTTTCTTCCTATTTATATATACGGATTTTTTTATTGTTTATTTTGCTTCAAAAATGGTCTGTTTTTTTCTGCAAAAATCGGAGGTCATTTTCGACACCATTTTTTACTCAAAAAACTTTTCGACTTTCTATAATGCACGGGATTTCGTACGCCTTTTTTTAGATATTCCTTTATATATGTTCACAATATCGTAAACTTTTCTTCTGCGTAAAAGGGTTAATTTGACATTTTTTTCATATAATATATTGTATAATGATTTACAGGTATATCGACATAGGTATTGCATGTGTTGTAACCAACCTTATAAAAAGAAGAATTCTTTTAATAAAAGCACTAAACTTTGATATAATACGCTTTTCCCCTATACAAACGGGGCTTCTTGTGTTATAATAAGTTTATCGTTTCTGTTCGGACTAGTAAAAAACTTACTATTAAAGGAGGTAAATAGTGAAAAACAAAACAAAACTAAAGATAATTCCGTTGGGCGGCTTATGTGAAATCGGAAAGAATATAACCGTTTTCGAGTACGGTGGCGACATTCTCGTACTTGATTGTGGACTAGCCTTCCCTGACGAAGAGATGTTCGGCGTTGACCTTGTTATCCCGGACACATCTTATCTTGTTAAAAACAAAGATAAGATAAAGGGAATTGTGCTTACTCATGGACATGAGGACCATATAGGAGCACTCCCATACCTACTCAGAGAGGTTTCTGCGCCTATTTATGGTACAAATATGACTCTGGGACTAGTAAAGCTGAAGCTAAAGGAGCATCGTCTCCTTGATTCTGCTAAAATTAAACCCGTAAAACCAGGTGATACTGTAAATTTAGGACCTTTTAAGGTGGAATTTATTCATGTAAATCACAGTATTCCTGATGCCGTTGCCATGGCAATCACAACTCCTGTGGGGGTTATTCTCCACACAGGGGACTATAAAATAGATACAGCTCCAATAGACGACGATATGATTAACCTTGGCAGAATATCAGAACTTGGTAAAAAGGGAATTCTTCTTATGATGGGCGAGAGCACAAATGTCGAGCGCACAGGATACTCTCTGAGCGAAAGCTCTCTTGCAGCCTCATTTACAGAGTTATTTGACGGGTGCACAAAGAGAATCATTATTGCTACATTCGCATCTAATGTTCACAGAATACAGCAGATAATAAATGCGGCACACAGAAATAAGCGAAAAGTAGCTGTTTCTGGCAGAAGTATGGACAATGTAATAACCGTTGCCAATGACCTTGGCTATATAAAAATCCCCAAGGGAACACTTATTTCCCTTGACGAGATTAACCGTTATTCTCCGGAACAGCTTGTTATTATTACAACAGGTAGTCAGGGAGAAACAATGTCTGCCCTTACAAGAATGGCATTTGCTGACCATAGAAAGGTTGTAATCGGCGCTAATGACCGAGTTATAATCTCAGCTTCGCCGATTCCCGGTAATGAAAAAGACGTTTCCAAAGTAATCAATGAATTATATAAGAAGGAAGCCGAAGTTATTTATGACACTGTTGCTGATATTCATGTATCAGGACACGCATTCAGAGAAGAATTAAAACTTATGCTCAAGCTCGCAAGACCCAAATTATTCGTGCCTGTTCATGGCGAGTATCGTCATTTAAAGCAACATGCTCTGCTTGCACAGGAAACAGGAGTGGATAAAAAGAATATTACCATTCTGGATATTGGTCAGGTGCTTGAAGTTGATGGAAAATCAGCTAAAGTTACCGAAACCGTTCAAGCTGGTAAAATTATGGTTGACGGTCTTGGCGTTGGTGATGTAGGTAACATCGTTCTTCGTGACAGAAAGCACCTTGCAGAAGACGGACTTATAGTCGTTGTTGTGGGTGTTTCAAGTCAAACAGGTATCGTAACTGCAGGTCCTGATATAATTTCCAGGGGCTTTGTATATGTTAGAGAGGCTGAAGATCTTATGGAGGCTTCTCGTGAATGTGTACGCAAGGCGCTAAGCGTTTGTGCGGAGAAGCACGTCAAGGATTGGAACTCCCTTAAACACGCAATTAAAAATTCTCTTGGGCAGTATATTTACGAACAGACAAAGCGTAAACCGATGATATTACCCGTAATTATGGAAGAAAACATTTAATGGGGGTATAAAATCTCCAGAACACATAAAGTAAATATTTTTTTATTATTTATGGTAGGAATTTGCTTTTTTGCAAATTCCTATTTGTTTTTACACTTTATGTTATGAACAAACTTCACCTCTCGGTGTACCTTTGTACACCTTCGGGTCGGGTGTTACCCTTTCAGTTTGTCCATTCTGAACTATTTTCTCCCACCCATCAAAGGGACATAAAATCTCCAGAACACATAAAGTAATAAAAACACAAAAGGCTTTTCACATATGAACAGGTCCAGTAAAAACGGACAATAGAAAAAAGACACCTCCTATGGTAGAATAATACCATAGGAGGTGTTACTATGTCAGGAATAAAAGGAATGAAAAAATACCCACCATCAATAAGAAACG
>JAQVYH010000030.1 GCA_029004515.1 Eubacteriales bacterium
TTATGACTGCAAACGATATTATGGCACTTGGAGTATTACGTGCACTTAAGGAAAAAGAAATCTCAGTACCAAGCGAAATTTCAGTTTGTGGATATGATAACCTGATTTTCTCAGAAACAGCATCTATTCCAATTACAACAATAAATCAGGACTTAAAAACAATAGCAGAGCGTGCCGTTGATATTATTATGGCTATTGATGAAAAAGGCAAAATGGTAATTCAGGATAAAATCAAGCCTTGTCTTGTTATTAGATCGTCATCAGCAGCAAAAAACACTAGAGGAGTATAGCATATGAAAAAAATGCACTTAGTTTCGCATGTTCACTGGGATCCCGCTTGGTATCTTCCATACGAGCAATATCGAATAACATTAATACCATTGATGAAAAAGCTGCTGAACATACTTGAAGATAATAAAGAGTATAAATCATTTATGTTCGATGGTCAGGTTGATGCAATTGACGATTATCTTTTGTTATTTCCAGAAGACAGACCAAGGATCGAGAGACTTGTAAAATCCGGCAAGCTTATCGTTGGCCCTTGGTATATTCAACCTGAGGAGTTTTTGCTTAGCGGTGAAACACACATCAGAAATATGCTTATTGGTATGAAAAAAGCCAATGGCTATGGCGGAGCACATATGCCGGTTACATATCTTTGTGATATGGTTGGACATATTGCACAGATGCCACAGCTTGTTAAGGGCTTTAATATGAACTATTTTGTAGGCTGGAGAGGTATTCTAGATGGAGAAGAAAGAGATGCTGCTGGATATATCTGGGAAGCTCCAGATGGCTCTCAGATTCTTATGAAGGACCTTACAAATGGTTATTATAATTTTATCCCGGGGGATTTTGAAAGCTTCGAAGCCAAGATAGATGAGATATACAAAATTCTTGAGCCATACGAAAAAGGTGAGCACATTCTTATCATGCAAGGTGCTGACCATAGACCGCCTATCGAGAACACCCCTGAACTGATTAAACAGTATAATGAGAAAAAGGGCAGTGACCTTCTTGAGCAGGTTACGCTGCTTGAACATTTTGAGTCAATTAATATTGATGATTGCAAACCGATTAAAGGTGAACTTCGTAAGGCTTGGTTCCCTCATTCGTTTATGCTTACAGGAATACTTACAGCAAGAATGAGTATTAAATATAAAAACGAATATGTTTCGAGAGAGCTTGAAAGATGGGCAGAACCTTTCGCAAGCGTTAACTCTTGGATTAATGGAGCGGAATATCCATATAATCTTTTAAGCTATGCGTGGGTTAAACAGCTTAAGTGTGCATTCCATGATTGTATCTATGGTGCACATGTTGACTCAGTAACTGAAGATATATTTAATGATTACAAAAAGATTCTTGAGATAACTGATTGGACAAACGGTGAAAGCTTATATGCTCTTACAAAGTCTATTCACACTGTCGGTGATGGAGATAATATAACCGTGTTTAATCCAACTCAATGGGAAAGAACTAATTATACAGTTGATTTTGATTACCTTGTGATAGAAGATAAGGAAGGCTATGAATTTGCTGTATTTACAGATAATGGAGAGTATCTTCCTGTTCAGGTTACTGCTCTTGAAAAAGGATACAAGGGTTATACGGGATTCTCAGCTAATCAATGGGAACAGTGTGATCCGACATTGTATAATAAGTATACGCTTTCTGTCAATGTTCCAATCATCCCAGGTTTTGGTTATATAAATCTTGGAATCAAGAGAATACCAATAATAGATCAGAAGGCTGAAGAGTATATTAAGGTTCGCAAGTTAACTATGGACAAAACCGACATTAGATTAAGCGGTAATGTATGCGAAAATAGTTATCTTAAGGTTGCTTTTGAGGATAACGGATATATTTCAGTTTACGACAAGACAACGCACTCATATTATGAAAATATAAATCGTATTGAAGAAAGCGGAGACAAGGGTGACTTATATAATTATTCTTCTCCATATTCTGATAAGACTTATTACGATAGCGGTGCGAAAACAGTTACATACATACAGGACAAAGGTCCAAACAAGGTTGTTTTTGTAACAGAACGAAAGTGGATGCTTCCTAGAGAGGTTAATGATATTAACTATCGCAGTGATGATTTAGTTGTAAATACACTTAAAACTTATGTGACTATTAGCTCTTATAGTAAGCTTATTGAGATTAAAACTGTAATTGATAATCAGTCTAAAGACCATAGATACAGATTGTTTATTCCAACCGGAATTGAAGGTAGAGAAATTCAGAGCGGTTCACAGTTCTATATCAACAACAGGAAGAGAATAATTGATATCCCTGACAGTTACATAGAACAGCCAATGAACAATCAGCCACAGAGATTGTTTACTGATGTCTCTGACGGGAAAAGAGGTATTACAATTATCAGCAGAGGTTTCTCTGAATATGATGCAAGAGATAATGGTGATGTTTATTTCACTATGCTCAGGTGCGTAAGTCACCTTTCAAAGGATACTAATGGCGAGCGTTCATATTGTAATGCTGGACCTGGATATGCAACTCCATTGGCACAAGAAATCGGAATTCACGAAATTGAATATGCGCTTTATTTCCACCAAGGCGATTATATCGTTGGAGAGAGTGTTAAGGCATGTGATGAGTTCTATGCAAGGCCAAGATGCGTTCAGGGCAACAAATATGATGGTAATCTTCCTGCAAGTGGCAGTTATATTACACTAAATGGCGAAGGCATTGTGCTTAGCGCAGTAAAGAAGGCAGAAAACGGCAATGATTGGATAATAAGGGTGTATAATTCACTTGATAAATCAGCAGATGCCACTATCTCAACGATTAATAAGATTGTTAAGGCAACCAAAACGAATCTTAATGAGGATTATGAATCTGACTTAGTTATTAAGGATAATATCGCCACGTTCAATGTTGGTGCATATGAGATATATACAATTTGTTTAACTTTCGAGGAGGAATAATCAATGAAGGAATTAGCTAAAGAATCGCTTTTGGAGATACGCAAGAACCTTGAAGATGGAATTATCCCATTCTGGGTAGAAAAGGGCGTAGATAAAGAATATGGCGGTTACCTAACTTGTTTTGATGAGCAGGGTAATCCTACAGAAGATACTGATAAATATATTGTTACACAGACCAGAATGATTTGGGGTCTGGCTGCTATGTATGAAGAGTATCCTGATGATAAAATTAAAGAGGCTGCAAAACAAGGATATGATTTCTTTGTTAAATACTTCTGGGACAAAGAGAACGAAGGCTGGTTCTGGAAGGTTAAGCGAGATGGAACACTTATTGATGATGGTAAAGTTGTATACGGCGAAGGCTTTGCTATTTATGCACTTGCTAAATATGGACAAGTTTTTGGATATCAGGAAGCTATTGATTATGCATCCAGAACTTTTGACCTTCTTCAGATTTACTGTGCAGATACAGTAAGAGGAGGATATTATGAAAACCTAGAGCCAGATTGGACTATCTCTGAGCCGGGTTTTGCAGCTGGCGATAGAAAGTCACTTGATATACATATGCATCTTATGGAAGCTTTTACAGTTCTTGCAGATACAACAGGCAAGGAAATTCACAAGAGAAAACTTCAGGAATCAATTGATATTATTCTTACTCATATGGTGAATCATGAATTTGGCTGTGGACTTAATCAGTTTGATATTAACTTTAAGCCAATTCCTGCGATTAACATCAGAAGAACATGGAATGCTGAAAGAGCAACAGGTGAGGTTGTCGAAACGCCAACTGACACAACATCATATGGCCATAATGTAGAACTTGGCTGGCTCCTGAATAGAGCAACAGATGTTCTTGGATATGATGCCGATTATAACAATGAACTAGTTAAAAACCTTAATGATCATTCATTAAAGTATGGTTTTGACTATGAACTTGGCGGTGTTTACCGTGATGGTTCTCACAATGGTCCTGCCCTTGTATATGATAAAGAATGGTGGCAGAATTGTGAAGTTCTTGTGGGATATCTCGATGCTTATGAAAGAATTGGCGATGAAAAGTATTTTGATGCTTTCTATAAGACATGGCAGTTTGATAAGAAGCATTTTATCAATTGGGAAACGGGTGAATGGCGTCAGCTCCTCAAAAAGGATGGCACACCACTTGTGACGGATGTTGGGAATCCTTGGAAGGCTATTTATCATACAGGAAGAGCTATGCTTGAATGTAAGAGAAGACTTGAAAAAATCATTAACTAATAGGAGTAATTTATAGTGAAAAGAATTGTAACAATACAAGATATATCATGTGTTGGTAAATGTTCGTTAACTGTTGCATTACCGATAATTTCTGCTATGGGGATAGAAACTTCTGTTATACCCACTGCAGTTTTGTCAGCACATACAGCATTTGATTCATTTACTTTTCACGATTTGACAGATGAAATCCCTAAAATTCAAGAAAACCTTTTGAAGAATGGGATTTCTTTCGATGCTATCTATACCGGGTATCTAGGTTCTTATAAGCAGCTTGATATTGTCATTGATTTTATAGATAAAAACAAAAAAGATGATACTCTTATTTTTGTTGACCCAGTTATGGCAGATAATGGAGAACTGTATTCCGGGTTTGATATTGACTTTGCAAGGAGCATGAGAAATCTGTGTAGCAAAGCAGATATTATTACGCCAAATCTTACAGAAGCATCATACTTGTTAGATGTCCCATATGTTGGTGACGACTATGACGATAAGTATATTAAGAATATTTTATTAAAGCTTTGTGAAACAGGAGCAAAGAAAGCTATACTTACCGGTGTTTCTTATACCAAAGGGAAGCTTGGAGCTGTCTCATACGACAGCGAAAACGACAGATTTTATGAATATTTTAATAAACATATTCCCGTTGCATATCACGGCACTGGTGATATATTTGCCTCATCTTGTCTTGGTGGGATTATGAATGAAATATCTCTTGATAATGCACTATCATTGTCAGTTGACTTTGTGCTTGATTGTATAGAAAAAACCAACTGCGACCCTGACCATAGATGGTATGGTGTTAATTTTGAAAAAGCGCTACCTATGCTTATTGAAAGAATTAAATAGTTTGGAGATGCTATAATGAAATATAAAAAAGAACATACAGTGTATAATGCCGAAAATATGAAGGTGAAAGATGAAGATATTGTTTTTTACGACCTTCGTTGTGGTAAATTTGATATACATGGTCTTTATAACCCATATGAAGGTGATGGATACAGGCGAATTCCTGACGATGTTGCTAAGGCAACAAGTGAAAAGGTTTTCAATCTATATAAAAATACTGCTGGCGGAAGAATCCGTTTTTCAACTGATTCAAACCGTATTGCTATAAGAGTAAAAGTTCCTCATGTTACTATTAGACCTACCCTTACATATATTGTGACTCTTGGTTGTGACTTGTATGTGGAAACAGGAGGCATAGATGTCTACAGGGGTAGTTTCAAGCCACCTATTGATATGCATGATGAATACGAAGGCATTATATGGGTTGGAGAAGGTATGAAGGAAATTACAATTAATCTTCCTTTGTATAATGATGTAGATAAAATTGAAGTGGGAGTTGCTGAAGGGTCTGTTATTAGCCCACACAGACCATATACACATCCAAAGCATATTCTTTATTATGGTTCATCTATAACTCAGGGAGCTGCTGCATCAAGACCTGGCTTATGCTATGAGGCCTGGATTTCAAGAAAATTCGATTGTGATTATATTAATCTCGGATTTGCCGGTTCAGCAAAGGGAGAGGATGCAATTGTCGATTATATGACAACACTTGACATCAGTGCATTTGTTTGTGATTATGACCATAATGCACCTAATTCAGAGCACCTTGAGGCAACTTTGCCCAAAGTGTACCAAAAGATGAGAGCTGCAAATCCTGATATTCCAATAATCTTCATATCAAAACCTGATATCCATTTTGATTACGAAGATTGTATAAAAAAAAGAACCGTTGTTATGGAGAATTATTCTAAAGCGTGGAACAGTGGGGACCACAATGTATGGTTCGTTGATGGTGCATCTCTATTTGGTAGCGATGGAAGAGAAGAATGTACTGTTGACAGAACACATCCTAATGATCTAGGATTTTATAGAATGGCGCAGTCAATAGGGAAAATGCTTTGGACAGCATTATTTATGGAAAGAAGATAACAATAAAACCGTATTTATCGTGACGATAATACGGTTTTTTGGCGATTGCAGGTACTACAATCATCAGTAAGTGAGTTTGTTTTAGGGGGTGGTTTTGAATATATTTTGCATATGGGGAAAAATAAAAAAGTGAAAAAATTGATTTTTTGTTAAAAACTTGTTGACAGGTCAACAAGTTTGTGCTAGAATACATTTCGTTGAGAATAAAATTGAAATGTTTTAAAGGTTAGGTGATAAATATGATTAATAAATTTGAAGCATTTACAAACAATATTGCGATAATAAATAAGGGTATTGGGCAACTTAAAAACGAGGTTATGAAGCAGTTTAATCTTAGAGGTAATCAAGGTATGATTCTTTTTTATCTTCGTCAATATAGCGAAGGTCGTACGCTGTCGCAACTTAGCGAAGTTATGGGAATTGATAAGGCTGCTGTTTCTCGTGGACTTTCTGAGCTACACAAAAACAAATATATTGTTTTCTCAGACTATACCGGTTCAAAGAGGTACAACACACCTGCAATCCTTACGGAAACGGGGAAAAGCGTTATAGATAAGGTTAACGAAATCATTTGTGATATTGTTGACAGAGTTAGTCTTTCAAATATGAGTGAAGATGAAAGAGCTATTATGTATCGCTCAATGAAAAGTATCGCTGAAAATATTGAAACATTTCAAAAGGATAAAAGCAGACTTCAAGAAGTATTTTCAAAAACGGAGATTTCATCATGTTAACATACACACATAAGGTACACTATTACGAGACAGATAAGATGGGAATTGTACACCACTCGAATTATATTAAATGGATGGAAGAAGCCAGAATGGTTTATCTCAATAAAATTGGCTTGTCCTTTAAGAAGCTTGAAGATATGGGGTATGTTTCCCCTGTTATAGGTGTTAATGTCGAGTATGTAAACCCTACCACTTTTGATGATGAAATAATAGTTGAAACAAGTCTTTCAAAGTACAACGGAGTTGCTCTTGATGTTTCGTATATTATGAAAAACAAAGTAAGTGAAGTCGTTGTTGCAAAGGCAAAATCAAAGCATTGTTTCATAAAGGATAAAGTAATTGTTCCCCTGCAGAGGGATAACCCTCAAATGGATGCAATACTAAAATCAGTTTTAGAGGAAAGCATAACCAGATAAAGAAAGGAGAAATTTATGGCAGTAAAAATTATAACTGATTCTGCATCTGATATTATTAACTTAGGTGTAGAAAATCTTACAGTAGTGCCAATGAAAATATCATTTGGTGAGGAAGATTATCTTGACGGTATCACAATTTCACATAAAGAGTTTTATAAAAAGCTTTTAGAAACTGATACACTTCCCAAGACGAGTATGATCAATCCATATTCATTTATGGAGGCAATAGATAATGTAAAACAAGATGGTGATGAAGTAGTTATTATTACGGTTTCATCAAAGCTATCAGGAACATACAACAGCGCTGTAACAGCATCACAAGACCACGAGGATGTATATGTGGTAGATAGCGAAAATGTTTGTGTGGGAGAAAGAGTGCTTGTTGAGTATGCACTAAGTCTTGCAAAACAAGGAATAAGCGCAAAGAAAATTGTAGAGATACTTGAGGATAAAAAGAAAAGCGTCTGCCTTATTACGCTTCTAGACACTCTTGAGTATTTAAAAAAAGGCGGAAGAATATCAAATACAGTTGGTTTGGTTGGAGAGGTTCTTTCAATAAAGCCGGTAATTACAGTTTCAAATGGAGAGCTTAAAATTCTGGGAAAGGCAAGAGGATCAAAAAAAGGTAGCATTCTCTTAACACAGGAAATTGAAAAGTGTGGCGGAATTGATTTTGAAATGCCATTATGTCTTGCATATTCAGGATTTGACGACATTATTATAAAAAAGTATATTCAGGATAATGAGCAGCTATGGGAAGACAATGCAGATAATCTTACAATCGGTACTGTAGGTGCAACCATAGGAACACATGCAGGTCCCGGTGCTATTGCCGTAGCATTTTTCAGTAAGAAGTAATTAGAATATTGCCACCATTTGTTTTATTTCTGACGTGATGTCAAATCAGCAAGTGGTGGCGCAAATGACATATTTTTTTAGTTTACTTGTTGTCAAGTCAACAAGTGCAGAAAGGAAGATTATGAGTTTTAATATTATAGGAACAGGAAGTTATCTCCCACCTCAAATAGTAACTAATGATGATTTAGCAAAAACACTTGATACCTCCGATGAATGGATCACTCAAAGAGTCGGAATATCCACAAGACATATTTCGGTGGATGAATGTGCGGCAGATATGGGATACCAGGCGGCACTTAAAGCACTTGAAATGGCCAAAACACAGCCTGACGAGATTGACCTTATTATTGCTGCATCAATTACAGGAGACAATATATGTCCTACTGTTGCTGGAACTATACAAAAAATGCTAGGCTCAAATGCTATTTCGTTTGATATAAACTCGGCTTGCAGTGGTTTTCTGTTTGCTCTTGACACTGCCGCTGGATTTTTTGAAAGAGGAACAGTCAAAAAAGCATTAGTAATCGGCTCTGAAAGGATGAGCAAGATTCTTGATTGGAATGACCGTTCGACATGTGTTATTTTTGGCGACGGCGCTGGTGCGGTTGTTTTAGAAGTGGGTGATGGATATATTGCTTCTAAACTTTCAACAAAAGGCGATGACGATGTAATAAAGATACCAACCGGTAGAAATAATTCTCCGTTTTACAAAAAAACAATGGATGAAGGCATCGTGTTTATGGATGGACAGGAAACCTTTAAATTTGCCGTAAATACAATAACAAGAGAAATATCAGATATTGCAAATGAAAATAACATTTCGCTTAATGATATTAAATACATAGTTCCACATCAGGCAAATATCAGGATAATTCAATACGCAAGTAAGCGACTGAATATACCTATGGAAAAGTTTAGCGTAAATATTGAGAGGTGTGGGAATACATCGGCGGCTAGCATACCGATTGCACTTGATGAGCTTTGCCGCGCAAAAGATTTACAGAAAGGTAGTTTGATTGTTTTCTCTGCCTTTGGCGGTGGATTATCGACTGCAACAACTTTAATAAAATGGTAAAAAAATAAAATTTATATAATTTTGGAGGAGAAAAAAATGACTATTGAAAGAATTAAGACTGTACTTGGAGAACACGTGGATATGGATTTAGATGCTATTACTCTTGAAACAAGCTTTGAGGATATGGGTATCGACTCCCTTGAGACTGTTGAAATTATGATGGAGCTTGAAGATGAATTCGGTATTGAAATCTCAGTTGGAGAAGTTGGCAAAACAGTTGGCTCTCTGATTACTTACATAGACAGCAAAAAGGAGTAATTCAATGATAGATTCCATAATATGTGATTCACTTAATATTAAGTATCCCATATTTCAGGGCGGTATGGCACATATCGCTGATGGAAAGCTTGCGGCTTCTGTTTCAGAGGCCGGAGGCCTTGGGATAATATCTGCTATGAATGCAAATTGTGATTACCTTAAAGAACAGATTGATATTGCAAGAAATCTTACAGATAAACCATTTGGTGTAAATGTAATGCTTATGAGTCCTTATACAGACGAGGTTGCAGAGCTTTTGGTAAAAGAAAAGATTGCAGTTGTTACAACAGGAGCTGGTAATCCATCAAAGTATATGAAGGCTTGGAATGAAGCAGGAATTAAGGTTATTCCTGTTGTGGCATCAGTCGCACTTGCGAAAATGGTGGAAAGACAAGGTGCCTTTGCAGTAATTGCAGAGGGCGGCGAATCAGGCGGACATGTGGGAGATACAACCACAATGGTACTTATTCCGCAGGTATGTGATGCGGTCAAGATACCTGTCATTGCAGCAGGTGGTATAGCGGACGGCAGAGGGCTTGCAGCAGTATTTATGCTTGGTGCTTGTGCTGCTCAGATTGGAACGAGATTTTTAGTAGCAAAGGAATGTAATGTTCACGAGAACTATAAAAAGAAAATCCTAAAGGCTACAGATATTTCAACTATTGTAACAGGAAAAAAATTAGGACACCCAGTAAGAAGCATAAAAACAGCTTTTTCGAGAGGATATTTCAAAGCGGAATATTCAGCAATTGCTGATGATGACTTAGAGAATTTGGCAGTAGGAGCATTAAGGCTTGCAGCTAAATGCGGTGATGATGAAAAGGGTTGTTTTTTAGCAGGTCAGATTGCTGGATTGATAAACAAAGAACAGACTTCAAAAGAAATTATTGAAGAAATATGTTTTGAGTCAGAAGAAATATTAAAGGGGGCGATAAAGTGGGTAAAATAGCATTTGTATTTTCAGGTCAAGGAGCTCAGTATAGTGGCATGGGCAGAGAATTATATGAAATAAGTAATTCTGCACAGCGATTATATGATTATGCTGAAACCATACGTCCCGGAATAAAGGAACTTTCATTTAATGGAGAGCAATCACAGCTAAATAAAACAATTAACACCCAGCCTTGCCTATATTTAGTAGACCTGTGTGGCGCGCTTGCACTAAAAGAAAATGGTGTCACTCCTGATGGAGTTGCTGGTTTTTCACTTGGAGAAATTGCGGCTCTGTCATTTTCAGGTGCATACTCTTATGAAGATGGTTTTAATATTGTTTCTAAGAGAAGTGAATATATGCAAAAGGCAGCAGATGAATGCGATACAAAGATGGCGGCGGTCTTGAAAATTAATGCAGAGACAGTGAAGGAAATCTGTGATGGTATTGAGGACATATATCCTGTAAACTTCAATTCCCCTATGCAAACAGTTATTGCAGGTTCAAAAGACGCTCTTGATTTGTTTAAAGAAAAGGCAAAAAGTTATCCTTGTAAGGTGCTGGATTTGGCAGTTAGTGCTGCTTTTCACTCACCATATATGGATGGTGCGGCAAAGGAGTTTTCGGATTATATAAAGAACATTTCCTTTAACGAACCTGAAATTCCCGTTTATGCAAATTATACTGCATCTATTTATGAAGATGTATTTTCAACATTAGAAAAGCAAATGAATAATCCCGTAAAATGGGCTGAAACCATCGAGAATATGATTAGTGACGGGTTCACAGATTTCATCGAATGTGGTGCTGGAAAAACCTTATCAGGACTTATTAAAAAGATCTCGTCTGATGTGAATGTGTATTCGGTTGAGAATGCAGAAACCCTAAAGGCCACATTAGAGGCGGTGAAAGCAAATGCTTAAAGGAAAAGTATCTGTTGTAACGGGAGCTTCTCGTGGAATTGGAAGAGCCATTGCAATTAAGCTTGCACAGAGCGGCTCGGATGTTGCCATAGTGTATTTGGGTAACAAAGAAAAGGCTGAACAAGTAAAGGAAGTTATTAATAGTTTAGGTGTTAACTGTAATATTTATAGGTGCGATGTATCAAGTTACCTTGATAGCGAAGAAACCATAAAACAAATTCTCGCTGATTTTGGTGCGATAGATATCCTTGTGAATAATGCAGGCATAACACGAGATAAGCTTGTCCTTCAAATGAATGAGGAAGATTTTGATAGTGTGCTGGACACTAATTTAAAAGGTGCTTTCAATATGATTAAGCACACATATAAGAATTTTATGAAAAAGAAAAGCGGTAAAATTATTAATATTGCATCAGTTGCAGGTATTATGGGGAATCCCGGTCAGGCAAACTATTCATCAGCAAAAGCCGGAATGATTGGTCTTACCAAAACTGTTGCAAAAGAGCTAGCATCAAGAAATATTTGCTGTAATGCAATAGCACCGGGTTTTATTGAAACCGATATGACCGAGTGTTTTCAAGGAAATGATGAAATAATTAATATGATTCCTATGAAAAGAATGGGAAAACCCGAAGAAGTTGCAAATCTTGTGGCTTTCCTCGGAAGTGATAATGCAAACTACATTACAGGCGAGGTAATCCGTGTTGACGGCGGACTTGCCATGTAAGAAAGGAATATACTATGAATAAAAGAGTAGTGGTTACAGGATTGGGTGTTGTATCACCCGTAGGAAACAACACAGAAGAATTTTGGGACGGTATTATTAATGGCAGGAATGGAATTGATAAAATAACCCTTTTTGATACAACCGATTACAAAGCAACACTTGCAGGTGAGGTTAAGAATCTCGAATTGTCACAGTATATGGATAAGGGAGAAGCAAGAAAGCTTGACAGATTCTCTCAGTTTACTATGTGTGCAGCAGAGCAAGCAGTGAAGATGAGTGATATTACAGGGAAAATTAATCCCAGAAGATTTGGCGTATATTTTGGATCAGGTATTGGTGGATTTGATACTATGATTACAGAATACGAAAACTTGGTAAATAGGGGTCCCTCACGAGTTTCCCCAATGATGATTCCAAAGATGATTGTAAACATTTCTGCGGGCAATATTGCTATTAAATATAATGCGCAAGGTCCTTGTCTTTCGGTGGTTACAGCCTGTGCAACAGGATCTAGCTGTATCGGTGAAGCATATCGTGCTATAAAGGACGGCTATGCCGATGCAATTATTGCTGGAGGAAGTGAAGCATCGATTAATCCTTTGGGTGTTGCAGGCTTTATTAATTGTATGGCACTTTCCGAAAGTGCTGATAAGGATAGAGCTTCAATCCCATTTGACAAAGAAAGAAATGGCTTTGTTATGGGCGAAGGCGCGGGTGCTCTTGTCTTGGAAGAATATGAACACGCAAAAAATAGAGGTGCCAAAATATATGCTGAGGTTATCGGCTATGGCAGCACTTGTGACGCCTACCATATTACTGCACCATCTCCCGATGGTGTTGGCGCTGCAAACGCAATTAGCGATTCAATAGCTGATACTGGTGTGTATGATTCTTCAAAAGTGTATATAAACGCTCATGGAACAAGTACACCTCTTAATGATAAAACTGAAACCAATGCAATTAAAAAGGTATTCGGTGAAGATGCATATAAGGTGCATATCAGCTCTACGAAATCTATGACAGGACATATGCTCGGTGCAGCTGGTGCAGTTGAGGCAATAGCAGCAATTCTTGCACTAAAGAATAATGCTGTTCCGCCTACTATTGGCTATAAGGTTGCGGATGAAGAATGCGACCTTGACTATACACCGAATAAAGCACTAAAAACAGAAATCAATCTTGCGCTATCTGTATCTCTTGGATTTGGCGGACATAATGCCAGTCTTGCATTTAGGGAGATTGGCGATGAATAGAAATGAGCTAATGACAATTCTGCCTCATCGAGATAATATGCTTTTGATTGACGAAGCAGAGTTTGTAGACGGGGTAGCATATGGAAAGAAAAAAATTATCGGTGACGAATGGTTTTTAAAGGGACATTTTCCTGGAGAACCTGTTGTTCCCGGAGTTATTTTGTGTGAAATTCTAGCACAATCTGTATGTGTTGCTATGAAGGACAAATTAACCGGTAGTTCGCTACCGTATTTTACAGGTCTTGATAAGGTTAAGTTCAAGTCACCTGTAAAACCCGGCGATGTATTTGAAACACAGTGTAAAATAACAAAAGCTAGAGAACCTTTTTATTTTGCAGAGGGTAAAGGATATGTAAATGGTAAACTTTCAATTACCGCCAATTTTTCCTTTGCTATAGTTGATAAAGGATAGGTGATAATATGTTAGAAAAGTTATTGAAGTCTAAGACAAAAGAATGTAATAAATGCAAACAAGCAACTGCTTATGATGAATTAGTGAAAAACAATATGATCTGCCCTGAATGTAATGCATACTTCAGAATGAATTCAAAGGAACGAATTGACTTAATTTGTGACAATTTTACTGAATATGATGCCGATTTAAAAAGTGAAAATATCCTTGAATTCCCAAATTATGACGAGAAGTTAAGCGCTGCAATTAAGACAAGTGGCGATAAAGAAGCTGTTCGCTATGGGATTGGAGAAATTGAGGGCAACAAAAGTGTTGTCTTTGTTATGAACTCCGAATTTATGATGGGTAGTATGGGCAGAGTTGTTGGTGAGAAGATCACTCGTGGTTTCGAGCTTGCGACAAAAGAAAGGTTGCCAATTATTGGTTTTACAACTTCGGGTGGTGCAAGAATGCAGGAAGGGATATTTTCTCTAATGCAGATGGCAAAGGTAAGCGGTGCAGTTAAAAGGCATAAGGACGAAGGACTTTTATATATTACTGTGCTAACAGACCCAACAACTGGTGGAGTTACAGCAAGCTTTGCAATGGAGGGAGATATCATTATCGCTGAGCCAAAGGCTTTGGTAGGTTTTGCCGGTGCAAGAGTAATAGAGCAAACAACAGGGCAAAAACTTCCAGAAGGATTCCAGCGCAGTGAATTCTTAATGGAGCATGGCTTTGTTGATATGATTGAGAAAAGAGAAAAGCTAAAATACACCATATCTAATATACTTAATCTACATAAGAAATCGGAGGTGGTAAGTATATGAACGCATACACAAGAGTAGTAAATGCAAGGGACACAAAACGCCCATCAGGTGGATTTTTCATAAATAGAATGATTACAAAATTTGTTGAATTACATGGTGACAGGAGATTTTCTGACGATGGTGCGATTATCGGTGGTATAGGATTTTTGAATGATATTCCTGTAACTGTAATCGCTATGGAGCGTGGTAGTGATGTTTCAGAAAGATTGAAAAGAAATTTTGGTTGTCCTAGTCCCGAAGGGTACAGAAAAGCATTAAGGCTTATGAAACAAGCAGAAAAATTTAATAGACCTGTAATTTGTTTTATTAATAGCTCAGGTGCATACTGCGGTATAGGCGCGGAAGAGCGAGGCCAAGGTCTTGCTATAGCTGAAAATCTGATGGAAATGATGACCTTAAAAACCCCTGTTATATCTGTTGTAACAGGCGAAGGTGGTTCAGGTGGAGCATTAGCACTATCTGTTGCAGACTCGATTATAATGCTTGAAAATTCGGTTTATTCGGTTATCTCACCAGAGGGATGTGCAAGTATTCTATGGAAAGATTCCGAAAAGGCAAATGAAGCTGCAGAGTCACTAAAGCTTACCGCAAATGATTTGTACAAATTTGGTATAATAGAAAAGATTATTCACGAAGATAACAAGACCTATGATGAAGTATGTGATGATTTAAAGGTCGAAATTCTAGAAAGACTTAAAAGCTGTTCTAACATTCCAACAGAAAAACTCCTTGTGGATAGATATAATAAATATAGAAACATCGGAACTGTATAACTTGATAATGACTAATGCCTGACACTCATAGAAAAGTGTCAGGCATTGTTTTATATCAAAGTTACTCCATATTAAATGAATAAAGCGATACACAAGGCATACGCCAATTGTATCGCAATTTTTAATATCATCGTATCACTAACTCGCTAGTTTCAACCTTTATTTGTGATAGCTCTCTTGGTTGTTGATTTTAAATGCTCTATATATTTGTTCTGTCAAGATTACCCTCATTAATTGATGCGGAAATGTCATTGGTGAGAAGGATAGAGGAGTGCCTTTTGATTTTATAGTGTTATCCAATCCATTAGATCCACCAATTACAAAGGTAATTTCACTCTGATTTAATATAAGTTTTGCAAACTCTTCAGAAGATAACTCTTTACCTTCTATACAGAGCGGTATTATTATTCCTTTTAGATGAGGAAGAATAAGGGCAGCTTCTTTTTCAATAGGGGATTTGTCATCCGGATAATCTTTGATTTCTATGATGTTAAGCTTGCAGAATCTTGATAATCGTTTCTTGTATTCATCTATTGCGTCCTGCATAAACTTTTCTTTCACTTTACCAACGGCTACAATATTAACATGCATCATATGCGAATGACCTCACTCAGTTCATGTCTTCTTGCTACAGTAATGAAAACATCCCTCTTATAATCGATTCCTTTAGCAGCCAGAGCATTTGCTGTGGTGTTATACGCAATTTCAGGATCATTGTTTTCTTCGCTTAAATGCCCTAAAAGTATGTGCTCAGTTCCATTCTTTGCAAGATATGAAGCAAAAGCAGCAGCATGATTATTACAAAGATGGCCTTCGTTACTTAAAATTCGATTTTTAAGCTGTTGTGAGTATTTAGTACTACGCATAAGCATATCAACATCGTGGTTAGATTCAAGCAGAACAACATTTGCGCCTGCTACTCCACGAACTACTGATTCACTAAGATATCCGATGTCGGTTGCACATGCAACGACAGTATTGCCTGCTAAAAATCGATATCCAACTGGCTGGTTAGCGTCGTGTGGTATTTGAAAAGGCACGATTTTAATATTACCAATATCAAATGTTTGATAAGGTGAGATAGTATTGATGTTTCTTTCACTGATTTTTCCTATAGTGGAAGAATTATTAATCCCTTCCCAAGTACCATTTGTAGTATATATTGGGACATCAAATTTTCTTGAAAAAACACCCAAACCGCAAGTGTGGTCTGAATGTTCATGAGTAACCAAAATCGCATTTATAGACTCTGGCGGAATATTCAATTCTTGTAGTCTTGAACATATGTGTTTACCGCTTCTGCCACAATCTATTAAAATATTTGTGTCATCATGTGATAGTAATACCGAATTACCACTACTACCACTTGATAGTGTGCAAAATAACATACTATTTTACCGCCTTTGGGATTAGTTATCAGTCATTCTTACTATGTTAGCACCTAAACCATTAAATTTAGATTCAATACTTTCATATCCACGGTCAATATAAATAATGTTGTGAACCTCAGTTACACCCTTAGCCATAAGACCTGCAATTACAAGAGCGGCTCCTGCTCTAAGGTCAGTAGCTTCAACATGAGTACCCATAAGTTGCTCAACGCCTTTAATGTTAGCTGTTTTACCTTCAACATTAATATCAGCACCCATTCTGCGAAGTTCGTCAATATATTGGAATCTGTTTTCCCATACACTCTCTGTTACCTTACTGTTGCCTTCTGCAATGGTGAGAAGAGTAGTAGCAAGTGGCTGAAGATCTGTTGGAAATCCTGGGTATACTAAAGTTTTAACATTGGTACTTGTTAATGTTGATAGACGACGAACTCTAATACTATCGTCAAATTCTTCAACTTCTGTACCTGTTTCTAAAAGTTTAGCTGTTATAGGCTCTAAATGTCTTGGAATAATATTTTTGATTACAACATCACCGCCAACGCAAGATGCAGCAATCATAAATGTTCCGGCTTCTATCTGATCTGGAATAATAGAATATGTTCCGCTGTGTAATTCCTGTACACCCTTAATTTTAATAACATCAGTACCTGCACCACGAATGTTCGCTCCCATAGAGTTAAGAAAGTTGGCAACATCAACAACATGTGGTTCTTTAGCAGCGTTTTCTATTACAGTAATGCCTTCTGCTCTTGTTGCCGAAATCATAATGTTGATGGTAGCACCTACGCTAACCATATCAAGAAAAACATTGCCACCCTTTAAACTATCCGCATGAGCTGAAATAACACCATGATTAAGGTCAACATCAGCACCAAGAAGCTTAAATCCTTTGATATGTTGGTCAATTGGCCGTACACCAAAATTACAACCGCCGGGCATCGGAACTTCAGCCTTGTTGAATCTGCCAAGAAGAGCACCAATAAAGTAGTAGGAAGCACGAAGCTTACAAGCTAATTCATAAGGGGCTGCATCATATGTAAGATTAGTACTGTCTATATCGTATGTGTGTGCATCTATTTTAGCTATTTTTGCTCCAAAATGCTTTATTAATTCAAAAATAACTCTAACATCTTGTATATCGGGGACATTCTCAATTCTGCATATACCGCTTACCATAAGTGCGGCAGGAAGAATTGCAACAGCGGAGTTTTTAGCGCCACTAATATCTACGCTTCCGTAGAGTTTATTACAACCAGTTATAACAAACTTGTCCATTGTTACACCGTCCTTTTCCCATTAGGGCATAATAATCTAGATTAACATTTATACTATATACTATTTATACTATTTTGTAAATACCTTAATAAAAATTTAACATTTTTATTTCATATTTAATCTTTACAATTTAACAATAATTATATATAATAATATACATGCTGGAATAACTCAGTTGGTAGAGTACCTCACTCGTAATGAGGAAGTCGTGGGTTCAAATCCCATTTCCAGCTCCACGTCGGGGCAAAGATAACTTTGCTCCGTTTTTCTATGCTACCAACATTTTTCGGTTTTGTGCATGAGCGTAAATACCTTTTTGGGAGTCCTTTCCCATAAAAAAGAGAGTATCGTATGATACTCTCTTTTTTGGTGCACCCTGGGAGACTTGAACTCCCATGAAATTGCTTTCATATGGACCTGAACCATACGCGTCTGCCAATTCCGCCAAGGGTGCATATATCAGCATTCAATAAAGAATGCTGAACAAAATCACTTGAATAGTTTATCATATAATAGGCTAATAATCAAGAGTTAATTTTAAGTATATTATAACCCTAATGTGTTAAATGCCTTTATCCATTCTCTTTTTATTAATTCGTGGCCTGCTGTTGATGGATGAACACCATCAAACAACCAATATGTATTCTCAGTAGTTTTAGCTGCTTCATCGAATTTATCTTGAAGAGGAATGAAAGTAAGATTATATTCCTTTGCAATCTTCTTTGCAACTGCAGCTCTTAATTTTACTTCTTCGTCGAACCCATTGTTCCAATTCTTTTCAGTAGCTGGTCCAAGAAGGCAGAATGGTTCAAGTATCATAATTTTGATATTAGGAAGTTCATCTATAATCTCATCAAGAAGAATTCTATAAAGCTTTTCGAATTTTTCAGCGGTAATCCCGTTATTAAAATCAAACTCATGCCACACATCATTAACGCCAATTAAAATACTCATAACATCTGGTTTAAGATTGAGGATATCATCCTTAATTCTAGCGTAGACATCAACAATTCTGTTACCGCTTATACCTTTATCAATAAAGGTGTATTTTTCTGGATTTTCGAAACCTAATGTAGCACCAACGAGATTTGGGTAGCCTTTACCTAAATCACCAATATTCTGTCTGTCACGACCAACATCTGTGATTGAATCGCCCTGAAATAGAATTGTTGTCATCTGTATCACTCCTAATTTATTAATAAAACTGTATAATAATAACACCCAAAACCCAAAAAGTCAACATATTTACTACTTAAATGCTTTTTTGTAACCAAAATAAAATATAGCACACTTGTTTTTTTATGATTAGTCGTATATAATGCTATTTAGGTCGATGAGGGATTATTTATGGCTTTGATGCATGTTGATTTTTCTCAGATATTTAGCAATGTGTATGACAGATGTTGTTATTCTATATTAAAGTGGATAAATATATCGCTTCAGGCTAAAAATATTTTGAAGTAATATACTTGGAAGTGAAGTCAATTGAAAACTCAAAAAACAAAAAACCACCTTTATAAAATTATCTTCAGCTATAAAACGCTTGGATTTATTTTTTTGATGTTCCAAATTTCATTTTTTGTGTCCGGTGCTTTTTGGCTACAAGAATATGCGAAGTATTTCTATGGCGTATCAACAGTGCTATCCTTATTTGGAGTAATTTATGTTCTTAATAGAGATGTAAATAACTCTTTTAAGATATCCTGGATTATTTTATTTGCTCTATTCCCTATAATGGGCATACTATTAAGCTTTTTAATCCATTCTAATTCAATGTCTAAAAGACAATGGATAAAACTTGATAATTCTGTTAAGAAGACTTATAAATATTATAAACAAAACTCCGAGGTTGCTAACAGGATAAAAGTAGACGAACCGGAACTGTTTAGTTGTTCGAATTATCTTAACAAAATTGGTGGCTTTTCGACCTATGCTTGTGAAAAAGCAGAGTATTTTGATTCCGGTGAAGCTTTTTTTGAAGAGCTTATCAAACAGTTATCTAAAGCTAATAAGTATATTTTCATAGAATCCTACATCGTTTCAAAAGGCTATTTCTATGACAAGGTAATAAGTATACTCAGGAAAAAGGCAAAAGAAGGAGTAATAATTAAATTTATATATGATGGAATAGGCACTATAGCTCAATTTGACAAAGAGGATATCACATATTTAAGAAATGAAGGTATTGATTGCAGGGTTTTTGAACCTTTAAAGCCGTTTTTGTCGTCCTCTCAAAACAATAGAGATCATAGGAAAATTTTTGTTATTGACGGAACAACCGCCTTTACTGGTGGAGTTAATATAGCCGATGAGTATATAAACAAGATAAATCGATTTGGACATTGGAAAGATTCTGCAATAATGATTAAGGGCGCTTCTGTCGTTAGTTTTACAGCAATGTTTCTACAACTTTGGGATATGATGGATCCTAACGATTCAGACTATAACGAGTTTTTTATAGTTGAACACAAGCAACCAGAATTGCACGATGGTTATATTATTCCGTATTGTGACAACCCCATAGATAATGAACCAATAGGCAAAAATGTATATTTGCAAATAATTAATACGGCAAATAACTATGTTCATATTATGACACCATATCTAATATTAGATGATGATATGTTATCATCTTTAAAACTTGCTGCTAAAAGAGGCGTAGATGTAAAAATAATAATGCCTGGTATTCCTGATAAATGGTATGCGTATTTATTAGCGAAAACCTTTTACCCTGAATTGATCAGTTCAGGCGTTAGAATTTATGAATATACGCCTGGTTTTGTTCACTCGAAGATTATGGTATCAGATGGGATTAAAGCTGTTGTTGGCACAATAAATCTTGATTTTAGAAGTCTGTATCACCACTATGAATGTGCAGCGTTTCTATACAAATCGTCTGTTATTAAAGACATTTCATCTGATTGTGAACAAACGTTAAAGAAGTGCACTAAAATCTTTATCGAAGACTATAAAAGACTTTCTGTAATTACAAGAGGAATAGGACGTATATTAAGAATACTTGCACCATTAATGTAAAATATGAGGTGAATTATTGTGAGAATTGTTATCATTGGTGATGGCAAAGTAGGAAGTACCTTATCAAATCAGCTTCAGAGACATGGTCATAATGTTACTGTTGTTGATAATAATAAAAACGCACTGAAAAACTTAATAGATACTCAAGATGTTTTGTGTGTTGAAGGTAATGGTGCAACATATGAGGTGCAGCTTGAGGCAGGTGTAAACGAAAGTGATGTTACTATTGCATGCACTTCAACAGATGAACTTAATATGATAGCTTGTATGATGGCTAAAAAACTAGGCTCAAAGAGAACTATTGCAAGAGTAAGAAATCCTGACTATTATAAGCAGATTGATTTTCTGAAAAATGAAATGGGTCTCAATACGATTATTAATCCCGAATTAGCAGCAGCAAACGATATATCCCGTATGCTTTTGTTCCCAACGGCAACAAAAGTTGAGTTGTTTGCAAAGGGCAGAGTAGAACTTATAGAATTTTATGTTAATGCAAGCAGTCCTCTTTGTAATATGAAGATTTCTGATATTTATAAAAATTACAACGCTAAGATTCTTGTTTGTGCTGTGCAGAGAGGTGATGATGTTCATATTCCCTCAGGCGACTTTATAATAAATCAAGGGGACAAGTTGAATTTCACGTGTTCACATATTGAAGCTGAAAAATTTCTGAAAGCTATGGGCATGGATAACAACAAGGTTCGTTCCGTTATACTTATAGGCGGTGGCAAAATTGGATATTATCTTGCGGAGTTATTAAACAAGCTAAGAATCGATGTAAAGATAATCGAGAAAGACTATAATAAGTGCCTTGAATTAAGTGAGCTTTTACCAAAAGCGACTATAATACACGGCGATGGTACTGATAGTGCTCTTCTAAAAACAGAGGGCATTGAGAGTACAGATGCGATTGTTGCGTTGACTGATTACGATGAACATAATATAATAGCTGTTCTTTACTCTTCATCAAAAGGTGTAAAGAAGGTTATTGCCAAAATTAACAGTAGCTCTTATACTCATATGGCCAATAGTCTTGGAATACTAAGCGTTGTTTCCCCAAAATATTTAGCCGTAGAACATATTGAAAGCTATATCAGAGCAATGCATAATTCAGAAAACATTAGCGAGATTGAAACTCTTTATAGACTAGTAGATGATAAACTAGAAGCAATAGAGTTTATTGTTAAGAAAGATGCATTTTTCCTTAATAAGCCACTTAAAAAATTGACAATTAAGAAGAACTATCTATTAGCGTGTATCGCGCGTGAAAGAAAGATAATAATTCCTAATGGTGAAACCAATATTAGACTAGGAGATTCCGTTGTGCTTGTTACATTAAGCAATGATTGTAATTCGCTAAGTGATATTTTTGAGGAATAGTGGAGAGTAATTAAAATGAACAAAGGATTAATAACTAATTTAATAGCAAAAGTATTGATTTCTGAAGCTGTATTGATGCTATTCCCTGCATTGGTTTCAGTATATTATTGTGAATACAATGTTGCTGCGGTATTTTTTATTGTATCACTTATAGCACTGGCTGTCTCAATTCCAATTTCCTGCATTAAACAAAGAAATACAGAGATATTTGCTCGCGATGGTTTTTTGATTGTCGCGCTTACTTGGATTGTGTTTTCGCTTGTTGGCGCCCTTCCATTTACCTTATCAGGTGAAGTTCCCAATTATGTTGATGCTGTTTTTGAAACAGTTTCGGGTTTCACAACTACAGGTTCAACTATATTAACAAATATTGAAGGTTTATCCAAAGGGTTATTGATGTGGCGAAGCTTTACTCACTGGGTTGGCGGAATGGGCGTATTGCTATTTGTAATGGCTATTGTCCCACTAACCAAAAGACATTCAATGCATATTATGAGAGCTGAACTCACAGGGGCAACTGTTGGTAAGCTAGTTCCTAAAAGCAAAGCAACAGCATTATGGTTATATGGAATATATTTTGTGTTAACAGTAACACAAATCGTACTTTTGTGGGCCGGTGGAATGCCTTTGTTTGATAGTTTGGCTACTTCATTTGGTACAGCCGGTACAGGCGGTTTCTCTGTAAGAAATATTAGTGTTGAAGCATATAACAGCCCATATGCTGAATATGTAATTGCAATTTTTATGCTAATATTCAGTATTAACTTTAATATATATTATTATCTTGCAATCAAACGATTTAACGATTTAAAAGTCAACGAGGAATGGAAAGTTTTTTTAGCTATAGTTGGTTTATCAGTTCTGATAATTGCTCTTAACCTTTTGTCGTCAGGTAAGTCCATAGAATGGTCGTTTAGAGCGGCACTTTTCCAAGTAGCATCAATT
>JAQVYH010000031.1 GCA_029004515.1 Eubacteriales bacterium
TCTTTGCCATGCGTTGTCAGATAATGGTTATAGCGAAACTGCGTACGACCTCCTCCTTCAGACAGATTACCCATCATGGTTATATTCTGTTACAAAGGGTGCTACAACTATATGGGAGCATTGGAATGGTGTTAAGCCTGATGGTAGCTTCTGGAGTGATGATATGAACTCATATAACCATTATGCATATGGTGCTGTAGTAGATTGGATGTATGCAAATGTTGCAGGTATCCAGTATGATGAAGAATGTCCCGGATACAAGCACATTATCATCAAACCTATCACTACTGATAAGCTTGATTATGCACAGGCATCAATTAAGACGGTTTATGGAGTAATCAAATCAGGCTGGAAGAGAGAAAACGGAAAGATTACCTATAGCGTAACAATCCCTGTAAATACGAGAGCGACAGTAATTATTAATAATAACGCATACCAAATTGGTTCAGGCGAGTATACTTTCTAAATATCAACATCAGGGATTTTGCAATGTCAAAAAACCCCTTTTTTTATTGCATAAATTATATAATTGGTATATAATCAAGATGGATGGGGGGTTTATTATGAAAAAATTATTAGCAATACTTATTATTTTTGTAATGATGCTTGGAAGCATACCAGTATTTGCAATTAATACCGAAGGTGAAAGAACGCCTACCTACACTTACTCGCAATACTCAGCTAAAGTAGGGCAGTGGGGGCCATTTAAAAATGATAGTAGTGATACAAGAGAAGGTCCTATACACGAGAAGGTAACTGGTATTGGCGGAGATGCATCAGCTCTCCATATTACAGGTGGACCATCAGAGGGTGGATATATTTTCTCCTTTAACGATGGTTTTATTGGTGGAAGCCATGGTCCTAACAAGGCTTATAGCGGTGCTATTGATGCAACAGAGTTCGTAGTTACATATAAGAGTAACTGCGATGTTAAGACACAATTTGTAGAAGAATTCAGAATTGATGGATATAATTACTCATCAAATATTGTTACTTTGCCTTCAACCAATGGTGAAGTTGTTACAAAGACTATTTCACTTTCCGAATATGCAGGCGAAAACAATATATGGGTATATAATATGCTCGGTAGATATCAAACAACCAACTTTAACCCTGTTGTTCTTCTTAAGTTATATAACATTAAAAATGGTCACGATATTACTTTTGAACAGTTTAGTTTCAATTGGTACCAAGAAGATATGGTTTCGGATGCTACTATTTCAGGCTATAAAGAATCATATTTTTGTAACTATGATAAATTTGATTACACTCAAGGTACAATAGCAATTAAGCGTGGTGGCTCATCAGAGGTATGTGAAAATATCTCTCTTAATGACCCAAGAGTATCTATAAGCGGATTTACAAACACAGCACTTAACAACAATCTCAAGTTAACTGCTACTGTTCTTAATAAAAAAATAACATTTTATGTCAAAGTAGTAGAATACAGACCTGGTGATATTATCTCAATCAAGGTTAATAATCCAAAGACAAATTATCTTATTAAAGAAGCTTTTAACTTTACGATTGGTAGTGTAACTGCAACATTTTTAGACGGCAGAACTGAAACTGTTAAGCTTAATGATAAGAATGTTACAATAACTGGATTTGACTCCTCTTCCGTTGTTGAAAATCAAGCAATCAATGTTTCATATGGTGGACTTACAGTGACATATGAAGTTGATATTACTGATTTTACGGTGAGTGGCGGAATTACAATTGAAAAGCCAAAACGCCTATATAAAGTGGGTGACACTTTTGATTGGCACACAGGCACAATTGTTCCTGGTAGCGGAACAAAAGGGAAGCTTTTCAGCAACTATGCAACAGTTACAGGATTTGACTCTTCCTCCCCTGTTGAAGGTCAGGTAATCACTGTTTCTTACGGTGGAGAAACAACCACATATACAATTGACATTATCGAGGGTAATATTCCTATTAAATATAAACTATATCAGGATGTATCCAGTGCTCAATGTTGGAAATGGGGTTCCCAGATGTACACCCTTGGCGGGGTAACGGGCAAAGCTGAAAATGGCAAGGATTGGGCAATATACATCGAGGGCGATGGAACACACGGTGGCGGAGGCGCCATAGTATTTGCCGGTGATTGTGGCGCAGAGCAAGTGACACAGGATGATGGCACAGTTCTTGACGGACTTATTGGTGCTGATGCACTTGTGATCAATTATATAAATACTTTCACTTCAACAAGAGCAAGTAACTATGCACAGTATGCGCCAAGTTTTAATTTTAGAGCTGAATACCAGAATGGTCAGGGAACAACAGTTTCCACAAATGGATATAAACTTCCTGTTACAAAGACAGACCCGTCTAACGCTGATGATGCAGGCTATTGGGAGCACGATTTTGTAATTGACCTACGTGAAATTTATGACACAACAGACAAAACAGCGGGAACTGCTGAATCTATTGACTGGCTTTATAATATGAAGTCCGTTTACAAAGATGGATATGCGCCAAGCATTCAGTGGAGATTTAGTGGCAAACTCTTAAGTGGAGATATACTTGCTATTGATAAGCTATACTACGCTTGGTATGAAGATGAACCTGTTGAAAGCGTTGAAGTTATTAATGCAGAAACAGAATATTGGTTAGGTTACGAATTTGATTATAGTGGCACTGTAAGAATCAACTATAAGAACGGTACATCAAGAATTACAACAATGGATAATTTGGATGTATCAGGCTTTGATTCTGAAATTCCCGGCACAAAGACAATTACACTTAAATATGCAGGAAAGTCAGTTCAGTATGATATTTATGTAGATGGCTGTATAATACCTCCACCATCATTTGAAATTGTATCATATGATACTACTAATATGCTTACAATATATGCTGATGCTGCACGTGAGGATGTTGTTATTGTTTGCGCAGGTTATAAACAAGTACCCACTTTATCAAGCACGGCTAATATACTTGTATCAAGTGCATTAATAAAGACCGACCTTAACGGAGGTGAAAACGATATAGATATATCTTCATTTGACCGTAGCGAATTTCCATATATATATAAGTTTATGCTGTGGGACAACGAAAACAATATGACGGAACTTTCCCAGCCATATGAGGAGATTGTTGCGTATCCGGAAGGTTAATATACAAAAACCCCGATGTTCTAAGTAAACATCGGGGTCTTCTTTATAGTAATATTATTGTTTTAGCTCTCTGAACACTTTTGATGGACTTTTCCCAAAATACTTCTTAAAAGCTTTTGAGAATGTATATATATCAGTATAACCAAGCATATCAGCAACCTCGTACACATGATACTTTCCTGTTGCGAGATGGTTATATGCCGACTGCATCTTTAAGCCTGTGATATAGTTATATGGGCTTTGACCTATTGTTTTTCTAAAATATGAAATAAAATATTTCTCTGACATACCGATACTTTCTGCAATCTGCTTAACAGTAAGTCTATCGCTTGTGTTTTCAGAAATATATCTCAGTACCGCTTCAATTCTTGCACCTTTATCAACAACTGCACTAACAGAGACTGGTTCTTTTGATTCTGAAAGAGAAATGATTCTGCCAACCATAAGAGCAAGACTTGACTTCATCATAAAGCCGGACATATACTTGCCCTCTTTATAAGGGGCGTGATATTTAATATATATAGGGAACTCTTCGGATACATCCTTTGCAAAATATTTACCATAAATACTCAATTTCGAAGAATCTACCTTTTCGTTCCACAATAAAATATCAAATTTAGTATATATAAATCTACAACCGCCTTCATCTGTATATGCAGTATAGAGTTTATTTGGCTGATGCATAAATACATCACCCTTTTCAAGAAGAGTAACTGCACCATTTTGTTCAACATATATACGACCGTCAAGAACAAGCCATATATCATGAATAAACTTTGCGCCAGTTTCCTTCCAATTAGGCTCATGAGATATTTCAAATGTTGTAGAAATTCTAACCGTAATATCGTATGCATATTCATTTAAAATACTATTTGACATTTTGCGTGCCTCCAACTTACTAATTAGCAACAGAATATCATATAAAGAGACAAATTGCAATACTTTTTATGAAAAATAAGCATATTTTTCAGTAACAATAATATCATTCGAACATTTTCTTCAAGGCCATATGATACCTTTAGATATATTTTTTATACAAAATTATAGTTGACTTCTTATATGCAATTGTGATATTATTATGAAAAAGAATGGAGGGAATTTTAATGAAAAAATTTATAGCTCTACTTATCACATGTTTTATGCTTGTTACATGTATCCCGGTAATGGCAGAAACATACGAAGCTACTACAGCTCAACCGAGTTGGACATTAATTGCAGGGGCTGACTTTAACAGTGAAGGTCTCACAGTGGATTTAAATGGCGATGGAAACATTGATGTTGAAGACTTATCATCTACAGGTATCGTTTCATGGACACATAATCCTGCAAATCTAATCGACACAAGCATGTCATTAGGTGATGGTCTTTATATCGGTGCAAGAGCCGATAAAGTTAATGCTGTAAGAGGCATACTTGCAACTCCTATTGACACCACTACTGATGCTGACTACTATGTTGTTTATACATCTAACTTTAATGGTGGTGGTAAGCAGACAAATGGTTTTACGTTTAAGAGAGAAAAAACTTACTTTAACACAAAGGACAACCGCGATGAATTAAAAATAGATACTCTTAGCTTTAATGCAACAGACAGCGGTGCTGGCAAATGGTCAGATACTGGTTATTCATATCAGGCAAAGAATCCTGCAACAATGGGTGATTATGCGTGGGGCGGTAACAAAAAAACATCTAATCTTACATCTGGCTACCCAGTAGCAAGTGGTTCTATTCAGACGATGGTTGGACAAATTTCGTTCCGCAGTGGTGTTATTTTCCAAAGATCAAGAATCTTCACTGCAGATCAGACTCCTACATTTGCTCCTGATTATTGGGATACTACCATTATCAATGCTCCAACATGGAGAAATGGTGATACTGCAGATAAAAGCTTTGATATCCTTGACCTCACATACAGCGGTAACTCTGGTCACATAACAGGTCCTACAATTTACGGCTTTAAGCTTTACAAAGCACCTGCTGTAAACGCATATTCGATGCACAGTAACGATGCAAAGAGCCTTGTTCCATATATTGGTTCAACAATAAATATGACAGGCAATGCAGCTATTATTGATAATGTTAAGTGGTACTCTGTTCAAGAAGGTGTTGACACCGAAATCGCAACAGGTACTTCCTACGTTGTTCCCGACAGTATGCTCAATAAGTATCTCAAAGCTGTTGTTACAACAACTAGTGGAGAAGAATATGAAGCCATAAGCGGTATCGTTCACGCCCCAATAGAAGTTAATGAGCTTAAGGCGACTGTTACATCGGCAACTGGTTTTAATCAAAATGACTTTGCAACATATAATAAAGCAACAAAGATAACTTTTACTGCTACTATAAAAAGACATGGTAATGCTGCTCCAAAGAACACCTATGCTCTTATCACTGCACAATATGATAAAGATGGAACACTTAAGGGTGTTATGACATCAAAAGCTAATAACAAATTATCAGATGTATTTGCAGGTGAAATTAAGGGTACAGAAGACAATAAGAATTGGAAACACAACGTCTTTACATTTGACCATGTGAATATGAACTATGCCGCAGGAGATTATTTCAAGAGTTATATTTGGATGTCTAATATTGAAGTTGCTAACGGATTTGTTTATGATTCAATCAAGCCTATTACTATAAATGGCGAAAGGGTTATCCCAGTTGTAAGTGATGTATTTACAATTCCTAACGCACAGTAATACGAAAAACCAAAAATGTATATTATGAACTGACCAAACTAGTTTGGACAACATAAAAAATGCCCTCTTTGGTAGGTTTTATTATACCATAGGGGGATTTTTATTTTATTATCTGTTGTTAATGATTCTGTTTATAATTAGTTTTAGTCAATTATTTTTGGTAAAAAAGTTCAACTATTTTGTCTACGTATTACTATTTAGCAAAATTTAGAATACTTTTTGCATTGTGTTTTCTTGCTTATAAATGTATTATATTAATAAGTATAAATATTTGGGAGGTTATATATTATGAAAAGAGTATCAGCATTGTTTATTGCTGTGAGTTTGGTTATGACATGTTTTGTTATAACTCCAATTACAGCAAATGCAGCAGACACACCAGTAGTAGTACCCTCAACATGGGAACTGCTCGCAGAGGAAAGTTTCATCAAAGGACCCGTTGATAATGGAGACGGAACAACAACAAGCACATTTCCACTTACAACATACGCTAGTGACTTCTATACAGCAGTAGATGTATATGATTCTACTGACACTACAAAGAAGGAACTTGCACAGCAACAGGCATATATCAATGACATCGGTCTTAATCTTAGTATGCCGTCATCAATAAGCAAAAGAAATGATGCAACATTTTCACTTGCTAACTCAATTGACCTTACAGAAGATGCTGACTATTATTTCATCTACGACGTGAATCCTCATGGACGTTCAGTTGGTGCCACAGCATTCAGACTTCTTAATAGCACAAACAACGCTCTCCAAGTTGCATCAAATCTATCCTCCAACAACAGTAATCTTGGTCTTGCCATTTCAGAATATAAGCCATCTATAAATGGTCACGCATATTATGTAAATGACAGAGATTTTGACTACTCTGCATACTCAAATAAATGGCAAAGAGTCGTAATGCAGATTTCTCCAAGGGCAGATGGTAATATGCTTGTAAGGGAAAGATGGTTTAACCTTGAAGTTGAAGGTGCAGAAGCTCCAACCATATCACCAAAGTACTGGCATACCGCATTATGGTATGACACTGCAACTGACTTCCCTGAAGGTTCTCTTGACAAACTATATATCGCAAATTCACATAACTCAGGTAGTTCTCTTACTACTAGATACAGAAACTTTAAGTTATATAAGTCAGCTGGTCTTAATGGATATACCACTCCTACATTAAGAGCTGATGGAACTACTGCTATTGCAGCAAAGAACAGAACAACAGATGCAGTTGCATCTACTTCTAACTATACATACACTATATCAATGCAATCAACTCTCCCTGAAAACACAACACTCGTTTCACAGGGTTGGTATGACTATACAGACGAAGCAAATCCTGTTCTTCTTACAAATAATGCATCATTTGATGTTCCATCAAACTTTGCAAGGAAAAAACTTGTAGCAAAGAGAGTAGTTAATGAAAACGGCACTGAAGTTACATATTATCCATTTAGCGGAACAGTTCATGCGCCAATTGAACTTACTACAACAAATCAAAAGTCACTTCGTGATTCTTCAGCATTTAATCTTACTGCAACATATTACAAGACAGTAAATGGTGTTAAAGCATCAACTACTAGTAATGTAACAACTGCAAATGGTGTGTCAGCGCTAACATATGAGGATTGGCAGAATGCAACGCAGTTTAAGATCATTGCGAATCTTATGGGTAACGTTTATGCTCATGCTGAAGATGGTCTTATCGCAATGACAGTTGCACAATATGATAAGGATGGTTTCCTTAAGAAAATATATGTACCTAATCCTGATGATGCAACCGCTCTTACAAGACCATATCAGTATACTAACTTTAATGCTAAATCAACAGGCTATTTCCAGTTAACACTTACCCCTGGAACAAACTTGACATTTGCACCTGGTGATTACTTCAAAGCTTTTGTATGGAGCACAACATCTACTCCTGCTAAAGTTAATAATAAATACTACTACAACTACGAGCAGATGATTCCAGTCGTATACAGCCCAGAGGTTGAATATTCTATATATGATATCAATGCTCCAGTACTTACAGTTCCATATCCTGCAGAGTAAGCATATATAAAAAAACACGCTATGTTTTTAATACATAGCGTGTTTTTTATTTTGTATTATTCATAGAAGCTAACACTTTGAAAAGCTTTGTGTAATTTCATATTTTGAGTTATCCAAGAGATTGTATCTCCTGTATAGGTAAATCCGATGCTACTTCCTACATTATTTACACCGTGTGCTGCACACTTGGCTGCAATAATTGCAATACCTGATGGGTCTCTATCAAGACTACCATCAAATGCCGGTGGGAATTGTACTGCCCATTTTTTATCGTAGATTACTCCACTAATAGTATTGGGATAGCTTGAAGATTTTACTCTATTCATAACTACGCTTCCAATGCCTAACTGTTCACTAAATGTTGTTGCGCCTGCTTCAGCATATATAAGCTTGGCAAGTAGCAAGATATCATCATTTGAATATGCATTTCTATCTATAGATGCATCAGGTAGAGTAAAGTTTTCATCTGTAATGATTACATTATGATACCTGTTGTCCCATCCCACTAAAAAGCCGAATTTTTGGACTATAAGCCTGATTGGAGCACAAAGGCTATCATGATACATATAACCCTTTGTAATGCCATTACTTGCAGAATTTTCTGAAATTTGAATACTTATATCTCCTCGCGTAACTGTTGCAACCTCTGTTTCATCATTCCAACTTACATTTGCACCAAATGCTTCACATATAGCTCTTAATGGGACATATACTGTGTCATCTTGTATAAATGAGGTTACTGGGGTTTTGAGTGTGATATCATTGATCTTAATATCGATGGGGATATCATATCCCTCAATACTTACAGGCTGTCCGTATGCAACAGAGTACACAAGTAGCATAACAATTATACTCAATATGATCTTTTTCATAGGATTCCTCCTCTATCGTATATGATATTTTACCACACATTAATATAATTTGCAAATTTATAGTAATTGACTAAATATTGGGTTTATGCTACAATACAAGAAATAAGGAGGTTTATTATGCAAAACAAAACACGAGATATGATTTTATGCGCAATTTTTTCAGCAGTAATATGTGTATGTTCAATAATCGCCATCCCAGTATGGGCGATACCAATCACCCTTGGAACATTTGGTGTAATGGTTGCATCATCTGTTCTTGGTGTTAAGAGAGGCACATTGTCCGTTGTTGTTTTTGTCTTACTAGGTGCAATTGGAATTCCTGTCTTTTCCGGGTTTCGAGGCGGATTGAGCGTACTAACAGGGGTGACCGGTGGATACATAACAGGGTATTTATTTATGCCCCTACTATCAGGACGCGCAAAAAACTGCGGAATTATAAAAGGCTGCATATACAACATGCTTGCAGTAGTTATTTGCTATGTCTTTGGTACTGCACAGTATATATACCTTACTGGGACAAACATTATAGCAGCACTTATGATGTGCGTTGTGCCATTTATAGGGTTTGATATAATCAAGGCGATAGTTGCTACTTTATTTGCTATTCAAATAAGGAAGAAATGTAAATTGTAGAATGTAAAATGTAAAATTAATGAAAAAACCGCCTATTGGCGGTTTTCTTTGTTCGAATTTGAAGTTTTACATATTGACATTAATATAGATATTATTTCATGTGTATCATTCATCAAACTATTGTATTGCTCATCACTTATATATTCAGTTTTATATAGTAAAGTGAGCCAATATTTGGTTTCATTCGTTTCTTTTAAAGCCATATTCATTTTTGAACTAAAATCAGCTTTGCTTTGTCCATATTGAGCTTCTGAAATATTTGCCCCAATACTTGTTCCCGAGCGTAAAATCTGTTTTGATAAAACATACTCTTTATGTGTATTTTGTAAATATTTATAAAGATTTACAATCCTAATCGCAAAGTCTAAACCTTTAATTTCAATGATATTTTCCATACCTCAATATCTCCTAGTTTCAAAATAAAATGCTTAAGCATTTTATCACACTAATTTTGCATTTTGCATTCTACATTTTACATTTATTTCTGTATTCACGAATTGTTTTGTTCATTGTAAGGTAGCCTGTGACGGACACATAATCGGGAACGGAATTGCCTGTACCTATGGCGATGCCCTTTTTACCATTAACAGAGTTTAAAACATCAATGGTATAATCTCTGACATATTTTTCATCATCAGAGCAGATAACATCTGTATCAATTCCACCGAAGTTACCGATTCGGTCACCATATTCCTGAACCCACTTAGAGAATGGAGCAATTGCATCCTCGTTGGAATGCTTTGCATCGATCCCTGTAAAATCTATTATTTCATCCATCACACCAAAAAGTTGTCCGCAAGAATGCAATAGGAACGGTTTATTATAGCTATGTACTAGGTCAACAATTCTTTTGTATTGAGGGAGCACAAGCTGTTTAATGTCATCATGGGAGATAAGAGTTTCACTCTTGAAACCTAAGTCGTCACCAAAACGGCATATACAGAATGCATCACCATATTTCTCTAAAAATCTTGACCAGATCTTATAGAGCATATCTCCGACCTTATGAAACATCGCTTCATACAGCTCGGGATCATCAATCTTCATATAACACAAATCCATATAACCTGTAACATCCTGAACGCATTCAAATATCCCATTGCCTACACCGCCAACTGCCTTCATACCATCGGGCATTGTTTCGGCAAGGATTTTGAAATTATTATCATACATATTAAAATATCTGTCAGGTATTTCGTCCCACGGATATTTTTCAAAGTCCTCATAATTTTTTATAACTCCGGGAACATGATTGCCAAGAGATCCGCTACCGGGCATTGCGCCGCCTGCACACATCTCAAATATTACTACATCATATCCCATATCCTTATGAAACTTGGCGTAATTCATAAAAAATTCCCTTTTATCGGCAAGATTATCAGAAGCTCCAAGAGATTTTATATCTATATTTAAAATCTCACCGATAAGCCCATTATCAAAGTTATGGTCATACAAAGGAAAGGTGTCAACACTTCTGTTAAGCGCTGCATCTAAAATACGAGTATAGTCTGGTTGATGGGTCATAATTTTCTCTCCAATCCGTCAGTTAAAAAGTTAATGGTTTCATAGTTATCTGAATAATTTATTTTTTCTTATAAACTAAATATGCTGAATATTCATAGTCAGTCTTTTTTACATAGATTTTATATTCATAATTATAATGACTACGAACTCCAAAGGAGTCTATTATTGTGTGAAGTCCATATCCAAGAGGCGAACCATATGTATTATTTCTGACCCTTACATAATAATCAATTTTATTGTCTGCCAGAATAGTACGAGTATCAGCCTGAATCTTCATATCATATGTAACAATCAATTCTCTTCTGTTGAATATTGTAATCATAATTCTATCCCCTATGCTCTTATAATAAACATTCACTTAAGCTATTCTATCATAATATTATTGCTATTTCAACATTGATATAAAAAAACAGCACACTCTTGAATAAAGTGTGCTGTGTGGGATTTTATTTTACAACGACATTTACAAGCTTGCCCGGAACAGCGATAATTTTAACGATTGTCTTACCCTCTGTTAGAGCCTGAACCTTTTCACTTTCAAGGCACAGCTTTTCCATATCATCACGAGAGATGTCGGCAGGTATAACAAGCTTATCTCTAACCTTACCATTAATCTGGAGAACGATTTCAACCTCGTTATCAACAGTTTTGCTCTCGTCAAATTCTGGCCATTTGGCATCGGTAATCATACCATTGTTGCCTATAATCTGCCAGATTTCTTCTGTCATATGAGGTGCAAATGGGTTAAGGAGAATTAGGAGAGTTGAATACTCTGTCTTTGTGATTGAACCCTTACCATACGCATCGTTGATAAAGCTCATCATTGCAGCAATGGCTGTATTGAACTTCATACGGTCGATATCTTCTGTTACCTTCTTGATTGTCTTGTGAAGGTTGGATTCCATATCTGCAGAAACCTCACCATCAGCAAGGATATCCTGAAGGTTCCATACTCTGTCAAGGAACTTTCTACAACCCTTTACGCCCTGCATTGACCAAGGAGTTGCCTGATCGAATGCACCGATGAACATTTCATATGTTCTGAATGTATCAGCACCAAACTCATTAACGATATCATCAGGGTTAACAACATTGCCTCTTGATTTGGACATCTTCTCGTTGTTCTCACCGAGAATCATTCCATGAGAGGTTCTCTTCTGATATGGTTCTTTTGTTGGAACAGCACCTATGTCATAAAGGAACTTATGCCAGAAACGTGAATATAAAAGATGGAGAGTTGTATGCTCCATACCACCATTATACCAATCGATTGGGAGCCAATAATTGAGAAGCTCCTTTGCTGCAAGCACATCGTTATTTGTTGGGTCGATGTATCTTAAGAAATACCAAGATGAGCCAGCCCACTGTGGCATTGTGTCAGTTTCTCTTTCAGCGTGGCCACCACACTTTGGACAGGTAGTCTTGCGCCACTCGGTTGCCTTTATAAGTGGAGATTCACCATTTTCACCAGGTTCAAAATCTTCCATATCAGGGAGCTGAAGTGGAAGCTGCTCTTCAGGGATAGCAACCCATCCGCACTTTGCACAGTATACAAGCGGAATTGGTTCGCCCCAATATCTCTGACGAGAGAATACCCAGTCACGAAGCTTGAAATTGACCTTTCTTTCGCCAAGACCTTTTTCTTCAAGCCAGTTTATCATAGCAGGAATGGCTTCTTTTACAGACATACCTGTAAGAAAACCTGAATTAACCATTGTTCCTTCTGAAACATCGGTATATGGTTGCTTCTGTACCTCCTCACCACCTGCAACAACCTCGATAATTGGAAGGTCAAATTTCTTTGCAAAATCCCAGTCACGAGTATCATGAGCAGGAACAGCCATAATAGCGCCTGTACCATAGGTCACAAGAACATAGTCCGAAATCCATACAGAGATCTTATTACCATTTACAGGGTTGATAGCCTTGATACCTTCGAGGCATACACCTGTCTTATCCTTAGAAAGTTCTGTTCTCTCAAATTCTGACTTACGAGCTGCGGCCGCCTTGTAATTGTTAACAGCATCGATATTTGTTATCTTATCAGCGTACTTTTCGATAAATGGGTGCTCTGGTGAAAGTACCATATATGTAGCACCAAAAAGTGTATCCGAACGAGTTGTGTATACACGGATTTTTTCGTCTGTACCATCCATTGCGAAGTCTACTTCTGCTCCTTCGCTTCGACCGATCCAGTTCTTTTGCTGTACCTTAACCTTTTCGATATAATCAAGGTCATCAAGGTCATCAATAAGTCGCTGTGCGTACTCTGTAATTTTGAGCATCCACTGGCTCTTTTCCTTTTGGACTACCTCGCTACCACATCTTTCGCAAACACCGTTAACAACTTCTTCATTCGCAAGACCTACCTTACAGCCTGTGCAGAAGTTAATTGGCATCTTTGTCTTATATGCAAGGTCATTCTCAAAGAGTTTAAGGAAAATCCACTGTGTCCACTTATAGTAGTTAGGGTCAGTAGTATTAACTTCCTTTGTCCAGTCAAACGAGAAACCAAGCATCTTAAGCTGACGCTTGAAGTTTTCAACATTTTTTTCAGTAACCTTTGCAGGATGAATCTTATTTGCAATAGCAAAGTTCTCTGTTGGAAGTCCAAAAGCATCCCATCCCATTGGGAAGAGGACATTATAGCCCTCAAGACGCTTCTTTCTAGAAATAATATCAATAGCAGTATAACCTCTTGGATGACCTACATGAAGGCCGTGACCTGAAGGATATGGGAATTCTACAAGACCATAGAACTTTGGCTTGGACATATCTGTTCCTGCCTTGAATCTCTGCTCATCATCCCAAATTTTCTGCCATTTTGGTTCAATATCAGCTGGTGAATATTTTGCCATTGGAATCTAGTCCTTTCAAGTATAATAGTAAATGGTTTACGCAAGAAACTTACTTACATCAACCTTTTCCCCATCTGCCCAGAGATGTTCAAGATTATAGAAATCTCTTGATTCACCATAGAAGATATGGAACACGATATCACCGTAATCCAGAAGAATCCATGCTGTATCACGATAGCCCTCCTTATGGAAGATTCTATCTGTGTCTCCCTCAAGAGTATCCTCAATCTCATCAGCAAGAGTTTTTGCATGAGTTGATGAAGTTGCAGTACAGATTACAAAATAATCTGCAACACTTGTGATATCAGCAAGCTTTATAGCCTGAATATCCTTTGCTTTTTTATCGTCAAGAGCCTTGATTGAAACTTTGAGTGCTTCTTGTGTTGTCATATAATACCCTCTCTCTTTCTCTTTCTCTTTATCTTTCAGCCAATTAAGGGCTGCGATTGTATCTGGGTGCAAGATTGAACCTTTAGACTCAACATACTCTGCAGACGTCTCAAGGGCAGATAAAACTGCCTTATCTATATCCGTATAGGCAAGGTCACGCAAGGTGGATAGTCCATCAAACTCTTGTCTATTAGGTTCAATATAATCTGCAAGATATATTATCTTTTCAAGGAGGGTCATATCAGCTTTGCCTGTTGTATGATAGACTACAGCATCTATTATCTCCGAATCTTCAATGTTAAAATACTCTTTTGCAAAAGCTGCACCAACAGGTGCGTGGAGTAGCTTACCATTGGAGAGTTGAATCTCGTCCAATTTAACTCCAAGTTCTTGTGCAATAGAGATTAATTCTTGGTCTGTTTTATTTTTTAAGCAGTCGTGCATAAGCGCTGCAAGCTCTGCTCTATTTATATCTACGCCATAATGCTCTGCAAGTCGCATTGACTCGCCGCAAACACCCATTGTGTGGGTAAATCGTGATTCTATTAAGTTCTCTTTTAGAAACTCAATAATTTTATCTCTCATAATAGTAAAATTGGTTGAGGAGTAGATTAATATAAAGAATTCTCCTTTATATAATCATAGACCTTTGGGTTTAAAAATTCTTTGTACTTTTCTACATCAGAGCGAATCATCGTTGATGAGATATCAACCGGTTCCATCTCTGCATAATATACTCTTGCGCCAAAACGCTTTTCAATATAATCGCCGTCTTTTTTGATATCATAACCCTTTCGACCGATGCAGATTATATCAAGATTTTTAAGAAGCTTGTCTGCTTTCTTCCATCGGCTCATATAACGCATATTATCTCCGCCAATGATGTAATAAAACTCTCCGTATGGCATCTGCTCACGAAGTTTGTTAAGTGTATTTACAGTATAGCATACACCCTGACCAATCTCTATATTCGAAGGAATGATATTATCAAATTCTTCAAATGCAAGACAAGTCATATTATAACGGTGATCTTCCGATGGGATATCATCGTCTTTATGAGGCGGGTCGCCATTAGGAACAACAAGTACATAATCAAGCTTAAGCGAATTAATAGCCGCTTGTGCAATTGATGTATGACCTATGTGAACAGGATTGAAGGTACCACCTAGAACACCGATTTTTTTAATCATATCGGGGCGTTTTTCTTTAGTGCGCTTCTTCATCTGTTCAAGACGCCATTTTTTGATATTTTCGTGGTGCCCTGAAAGAAGCACATCAGGAACCTTTCGCCCTAGATACTCAGGTGGGCGTGTATATTGAGGATACTCTAGAAGTCCGTTATAGTGGGACTCGTTCTCATAGGATTCTTCACCTGCAAGAACACCAGGAACAAGACGGGAAACACAGTCTATAAGGGTAGCAGCAGGAAGCTCGCCACCTGTTAAGACATAGTCACCCATAGAGATTTCCTCGTCAACTATCTCTTCAATAATTCTCTCGTCCATACCTTCATAATGACCACACAAGATAACTATGTGCTCATATGTTAAAAGCTCTTTTGCTTTAGCCTGATTAAAAACCCTACCCTGTGGGGACATATAGATAACGTGAGGTTTGGATTCACACTCAATACTCTTAAAGGCATTATATACAGGCTGTGGTTGCATAACCATACCTGCTCCTCCACCATACGGATAATCATCAGTATTACCGTGCTTATTGGTGGAATAATCCCTTATCTGAATTGTATTGATTTGCAGAAGTCCTGCTTTCTGCGCTCTGCCGATTATACTATCATCAAGCATACAGCGGACAGTATCAGGAAACAGAGTCAGCACATCAAACCTCATCGTCAACAAGCCCTTTCATAAGAGTTACAATCATCTTGCCTTCATCGAGCTTTACTTCCTTAATAACCTGTGGTATTGCGGGAAGCAAAATATCCTTTTTGTCAGTAGTTTTTACGACATAGACATCATTACTTCCGGTAGGGAAGCAATCGGTCATTTTACCAAGAACTCGTCCATCGTCTGTTTCTACCTGCAGACCAATAAGGTCACGGATATAATAACTACCATCAGGAAGCTGCTCCAAATCGCCACGATTGGCATAGACAACAAGACCCTTATAGGTTTCAGCGGTATTTATATCGGAAACGCCCATAAGGGTTAAGATAACACTGTTTTTGTGATATCTAACCCTTACGATTTCAAGGACATTATCCTTAGCATCATATAAACACTTGAGAGTTTCAAAAACAGTAGGATGGTCGCACCATGGAGTGACCTTAACCTCACCTTTTATGCCATGGGTATTAACAATTCTGCCGATCTCAATTTTGTTAATCATATGATCTCTACCGTTACCTTTATGTTTGTTTTGATTGCAGCTGTCTTCATAATTGTTCTGATAGCCTTTGCAATCTTTCCCTGCTTACCGATAACCTTACCCATATCACCTTCACCAACAGTAAGCTGAAATACAACAGCATTGTCAGTTTCAGTTTCGGTAACTGTTACCTGATCAGGATTGTCAACAAGTGACTGTGCAATGTAAATAAGAAGTTCCTTCATTATGAATTACCCTTTCTTATTGAATTAGAGAATATTTGACTTCTTGAGAAGATCTCTTACTGTGTCAGTAGGCTGTGCACCATTCTTAATCCACTTCTGAGCAGCTTCAGCGTTGATGTTAATTTCAGCTGGGTCCTTAAGTGGGTTGTAAGTGCCGATCTCTTCAATAAATCTACCATCTCTTGGGTATCTGCCATCTGCTACTACTACACGATAGAAAGGAGACTTTTTTGCGCCCATTCTCTTTAAACGAATTTTTACTGCCATTTTGAATTCCTCCAATAAATATATAAATTATTATTTTTTTACTATTTTAGTGTGGGTATCAGAAGCGGAAACCTTTTCTTTTTCCCATCATTCCCATTTTACCCATGTTGCCCATCATACCTTTTTTACCACCCTTGGTCATTGCCTTAACCATCTTACGCATCTGTTCAAACTGTTTGATAAGAGCGTTTACCTCAAATAGCTCTGTACCGCTACCCTTGGCGATTCTTCTTTTACGAGAAGGATTGATGATATCCGGATGTGACCTTTCATAAGGAGTCATGGCAAGTATGATTGCCTCAATATGAGTAAGCTTTTTCTCGTCTACCTGAACATCTCCAAGCTGTTTTGTATCAACACCGGGGAGCATACCAAGTATCTGATCGAGAGGTCCCATATTTTTCATCTGCTGCATCTGGTCAAGAAAGTCATTGTAGTCAAACTCATTGCTGCGAAGTCTTTCTTCAAGCGCCTTTGCCTTTTCCATATCCATATTCTGTTCAGCTTTTTCGATAAGGGTTAAAACATCGCCCATACCGAGGATACGCTGAGTCATACGTTCTGGATGGAAAGGTTCAAGGTCAGTGAGCTTTTCGCCCATACCTATAAATTTAATAGGCTTTTGTGCAACTGCTCTTACAGAAAGAGCCGCACCGCCTCTTGCATCACCATCAAGCTTTGTAAGTATAACACCGTCGATTTCCAGCATAGAGTTAAAGCTCTCTGCAACAGTGACAGCATCCTGACCTGTCATAGCATCTACAACAAGTAGTGTTTCGGTAACTTCAACAGTTGCTTTGATGTTCTTAAGCTCATCCATAAGCTCCTGATCAATATGAAGTCGACCGGCTGTATCGATAATAACAATGTCATTACCATTTCTCTTTGCGTGCTCGATTGCATTTCTTGCGATTTCAACAGGGTTTTTACTACCTTCAATTGTAAATACAGGCACATCAAGCTGTCCTCCTACAACCTCAAGCTGCTTAATAGCCGCAGGACGGTAGACATCGCAGGCTGTGAGAAGTGGGCGTTTGCCCTGTTTCTTTAATAGTCCGCCAAGCTTTGCTGATGTTGTTGTCTTACCTGCACCTTGCAAGCCAACCATCATAATAACTGTTGGTGGTTTGGATGAGATATTTATCTTTTGATTTTCACCACCCATAAGGGCAGTCATTTCTTCAGATACTATCTTTATAATCATCTGTCCTGGAGTGAGGGAGGTCATAACCTGCTCGCCCGCTGCCTTTTCAGAGACTGTCTTGATAAAATCTTTTACTACACGGAAGTTAACATCTGCTTCTAAAAGGGCAAGCTTAACCTCTCGCATAGCCTCCTTAATATCTGCTTCGGATATTTTGCCCTTACCACGAAGTTTTTTAAAGGTGGATTGTAATTTTTCTGATAAATTTTCAAATGCCATTGATTACACCTTCTATCCGATTAATAATCTTCAAACATTCATCTTCTATTCTCTTATGACCTTCCTCTGCCGCCATTTGTCTGACAGAGTCAAGCATTTCTACAGTATCTTCCAGTGATGCAAAGGTGCTACTATACCTACTTGCAGCGCCAATCTTTTCTTCAAGATTTAGCATAACCTGTTCTGCTCTTTTAATATTATCCCTTACACCCTGACGAGTTATGCCAAGTTGGTCGCTTATTTCACCAAGGGATAAATCCTCATTATAATACAGGTCAATCGCTGCTGCCTGCTTTTCTGTAAGCATATCTTTGTAAAAGTCGAAAAGGTAAACAAAATTGATATTCTTTGACACTTTGCACCTCCTTGTAAAGTAAAATCACTTTACACTTTTGTATTGTAGCAGAAAGACTGTGGATTGTCAAGAACTTTTCTCTAAAAGTATATGTTCAATTTGCATAATATTTTTATGATTCGATGCTACTCGTTATAAATAATGATTTACATTTGTGCCTTTAAAAATTCAGAGCGAAGCCGAGGAATTTTCTTGAGGTGAAATGATTAAGTCAGTTAAGATATAATTCACCTCGTAGAAAAGATAAGCGCTTATCAACCACTACGAAGATTGAGAACATAGTCATATGCTATGGGCGAAAGGAGAAAAAAGATTATGGAAGAAAAAATTATCAATGAACCTGTGGATACAAATAACGACGCAGGGACAGAAAAAATTAGCTTTGATCAGCTACTTGCAGACAAGGATTATCAATCTGAGTTTGACAGAAGAATTGGCAAGGCGATTGAAACAGCAAAGTCAAAATGGGAGAAGGAAAGCATTTCACAGGAGAGATATGATGTGCTAATAAGAGAGCTCGATGATTTTAAGCAGAGAGAAGCAGCACTAGGAAAGGGAATTCCTCGCGAGATGATTGACTATGCAGTATTCTCTGCTAAAAAGCTTATTAATGATGAAACAGATTTTAGTACTGCATTGGATACTGTAATAACAAGCAATTCATGGATTACAGAGGGCAACTCCTCTCCCACTACCGGGATTCCACAATCAATGGCGATAAGTGGCAAAAACGGCGTTGAAAAAGCATTCGAGAGAATCAACCCAAAGCTTAAACTTTGATCAGCATCTTGACAGACAAACTTATTTTTAACTAAAGAGAGGATTGGATTTAAACTATGACAAAATATTCAGATTTAGTACTCGCAAAGCTTCGTGCAGGTCTTGCAACACAGGATAACTATATTTTTAATACAAACTATGAAGGTAACGCAGCAGGTGGTAGTGTAAAAATTCCTGTAAGAAACACCGAAGTAACAGTAAGTGACTACAATAGTGCAGAGGGTCTTGAAGGCACACCTGCAGGTACAACTTACCTCACCCTTGCAATTGATAACGACAAGGCTGTTAACGAAATTATCGACGGTTATGATGCCGCATCTGTTCCAGATAATATTATTGCAGAGAGACTTGACAGTGCAGGATACTCAATGGGTCTTACAATTGACAAGCAGAGTATTGGGCTTCTTGAATCTATGGGCACAGAGGCTGTGGACACAGAGCAGTCAGCAGCGAATGACATTTACACAAAGATTGTTGCCGCAAGAACAACTCTTTCAGAAGCCCATGTACCTACACAGGACAGATGGCTTATTGTATCACCTGAAACATACGGTAAGCTCCTACTTTCAACAGAATTTATCAGAGAAGGTGACCTTTCGCAGGAGCTTGTTGAATCAGGTGCAGTTGGTAAGGTTGCAGGATTTGCAGTTTATGAAAGCTCTGCTCTTGCAGAAGATACAGAATTTGTCGCTGGCCATCCTAACTGGTGCCACAGAGTTATGGATTGGAAGGTTGAGCCAACTATCTGCGACCTCAACGGTTCTGCAAACTATGTTGGTGCATCTGCTGTAAAGGGCAGAATGGTGTATGGTCTTACAATATCTAAGCCTGAAACTGTATATGTAAAGAAGTTTGGTGAACAGGTGTAAAAGGGGATGGATATAACGCATAATTTTTACACTGAGCATTTTGGCGGGGATATAATCCCTGATGAATTTTTCCCATCTTATTCTACAAGAGCAATGATGTATCTGGACTCTATTACCTTTAACAAGGCAAGCAAGACTGAAGATATAAACATACAATTTGCGGTATGCGACATTGCTGAGATGTTTTATACAAACGATAAAACAGGGGGAATAACGCATGAATCTGTTGATGGATATTCTGTAACACGAAGTGAAGATGACTTTTTACAAAAGCTATCAGAAACAGCACAGCTATACTTAAGCTGTACAGGACTGTTATATCGAGGTGGTGCAAGCTATGTTATTTAACAGGAGCGTCACTATCTACAAGCAGAGTATGTCATCAGATGGAATCAGTTGGGGAAAATCTACGTACGAAAAGGCATACATACACAGGACAGATGGAATAAATAAGACTGATGATATGGATATTGGAAGCAACAAGTTAATTGCTAGAGTATCATCACAAATACCAATTTGCAATGTGGGGGATAGGATTATAGAGGGGAATCCCCCCTCTCCTCTTCCTCCAGAAAATTGCTATACAATAACGGCTGTTACCGAAAACTTTATTGGCAGTAAAGATATGTGGCACATAAAAATCTTTGCAGAATAAGGAGGAAACCTTTCAATGCTATATACAATACGAGATATCTTAAAAAGTCACCCTCGTCTTGAAGGGAAGTTTATTGGCGCAAGATACCTTGCTCCACAGATTGGCAGCATTGGTATTTTAACCGAAGGAACAGATAAAATCGTGAGAGAATACACCGACGGAAATAAAATAAGACTATTTCCCTTTATGTTAGCAGCAGTTATACCTGACGGAAATAGTGACCGTGGTGAAGGATATGACTATATGCAGAGCTTTGCAGAGTATTTGAAGGAATACAAAAATCAAGGAATAATAGCTTTTGAGCAAGAAGGTCCTCCCCAGATTCAAAAAAGAAGCTCTGCAAACAGTATTTACACAGTTAAACTTAACTGTTTTTATATAATATCTACTGAATAAATCAAATATGCTGTCGCTAAGCGACATACGAGAGTATTTGATTTATGAAAGTGCATGCTTTTTGGGTATTTTGTGAAAAAAGCTTGCACCTGTCTGTTGTCATTGTCCCCCAATGGCAACAGACAGGTAGACAATTATCAATGTGAACTGTGCAAAATCTTTGATTTTGCTAAAGAAATTTGGACGATAGTTAAAATTTCTTTTATGCGATTCGCAAATCGCATTTATTCAGTGAGCATTATATGAAGGATTAACTGAATTTAAAGGAGGTAATAAACAGTGGCAAAACTCGTTAAGAGATGTGAAAAGATGGCATATTATGGTGTGCCCAATGGCGATGGCTATACATTTACCAAGATGACAGGATTTACTGAAATGGCTGTTACAAAGAATCCCAGTGAATATAGCAGACAATATGTTGACGAAGAATTCAGCCAAACGGACATTACAGGTTACAGCATGTCTGTAAGCTATGAATTTGACAGGTATATGGACGACCCTGTCCACGATGATATTATAGCCATAACAGATGATGAGCTTATTGGCACAGATGCAGTAAGACCTATTATTATGGTAGACCTTACTGATGAGGCAGATGGACGATATAGCGCTGTTATGCGTGACTTTTCGATTATTCCGGACAGTGAGGGCGGTAGCAATGATGCATACACATATAGCGGATCATTTAAAGTGAAGGGTAAAAAAATTACTGGTGTGGCTGAAATATCTGAAGATAAGCAGACACTTACCTTTACGGAAATGTGATGGATATTCTATCGCAAGCTTTGCCTGATTGCATCATTTTTGATGGCAATAGTTACAAACTCAACACAGACTTCAAGGTGTGGATTGAGTTCGAAAAAATAATGAGAAACAAAGACTTGTCACCGATTATAAAGATAGCATACATAAGTGAGCTTTGCTTTAAAGAAGTGCCCCCTGCTTGCGGGGCACTCTTTGAGGCATTATTAGATTTTTACAATGGTGGCAAAAGAGAAAAAGCTCCAGCTGAGGGAAATCGAAAACCTACTATTTCTTTTGAGGCAGATGGTGACTACATATTCTCTGCATTTTATTCACAATATGGAATTGACCTGACGGATAATTCAATGCATTGGTACAAATTCAAAGCGCTTTTTTCCGGTCTTAGCGAAGACAATATGATTGTGAAAATCATGCATTATCGGAGTGTTGATATTTCTTCTATCAAGGATAAAAACCAAAAGGAGTTCTATCGCAAGATGAAAAAGCTATACAGGCTTGAAGGACATGAAGCTGATGCAGGGCTGAATCTTAAGGCGCTATTTTAAAGGGAGGTGAAATTGATAGATGGACAATCAAATAGACAAAGAAATATCTCAAATGATTGACGAGGCTATT